>JAUQYW010000669.1 GCA_030587525.1 Candidatus Sigynarchaeota archaeon
GCGGTCTGTATCGACAAGGAAGCCAAGGGCTTGAACGATGATGGCAAGATCTTCACGCCTGCCCCGACGAAAGACGGGAGAATCGAAGGCTGGGATGCATACACGCTATACACGAGCAACGGGATGCTGTACCTTCTCGCGACGGGCATCGAGCCCGCGATCGATGTCGACCGTGTCAAGACGGATATGGTGATAGCGTGGCGTAAATCATTAGGGGAGTACGGCAATTTTCACAGCTCCACCGATCATTCCAACTGCTGGTTGAGCCAAAACCTGTTCCGCGATTTCATCGGCATGTATCTCGGCGTGTTAATAGACCAGCTCGACCGCTATTGGAATTTCGAGCTCTGGGAAAACAGCGGTGGCCGCGGCGGGTGCTTCGTCGACACGTATGGCCACAACCACCTGCGATACTATCCACGCGGCGCGACGGGATTCGGGTTGTTTTTTGGTCTCGGTGGCGTGAGCGTTGATTTTTCTGTCAAGGATACTCCCGTTGTTACGATTCGACCACGGATTGCCCCGGTTTCCATCCCGCTGATCCAATTCATTGATTGGAATTCGAAAGTGCTTACCGTTCCTGTCTTACGGACATGGATCGAGAAAGGCGAGGTCAAGGCGAGCATCGACCAACCCGGGCTTCTCGGGGACGCGGATTTACACGTCGAAGTCAAATAACACGAAAGTGATACAATCATCTTTTTCTATCGTGGTAAAATGGTGAAAAAAGAGAGGAAATTCAAGCGACGTGCTTCTTGCTCTTTCTCCAAGACACGATGACCAGCAGGTCGACGATGGTGATTATACCGATCGTCGCGATCAAGAGTATCACGTTGTGAACGCCGGGGAGCGTCTTGCCCGGGTACGTTATATTGTTGGCCGGCTGGTACCACGTCTCCGGGATGTCTTTCGTGATGCTGAAGGCGTCGATCTTTCCGGACGTGTAGTTGGTTTCTGTCGGATTATTCTTGAAGTTCCTGAGGCCATACACTTCCGCCCAGAGGCGAGTCGTGTTAGTCAACTCATCTACCGTCACGTTTACATTCACGAAACTGTTGCTGGGGAAGAACGTGCGGTTTCCAAACGCATCAAAAATCGTGTCGTTGGACCGTGCAATGAAGTTGTCGTCGCGAAGCGATGCATTTGTCTCTGAATCCGAGTTCACGGCACCAGCACCAGCCACGACGTGCATCGGGTAGGGGGGATTCACGTAATTCGGCGTCCCGGCCGTGCTGATGGTTCCATCGTGGCTCACCGGATAATTTCGTTGGTACGCGTGACAATGGCCACCAAGAACTAGATCAACCTTGAACTCATCGAACAATGCTCCCCAGCTCTCGCGGAGGTCCACCCGCGAGTCGTGCGAGAAGCTCACGAAGAGCGGCTGGTGAAACCACACGACGATCCAGAGTACCGTGTTATCGAGGCGGGCACGGCGGAAATCCTCCCGCATCCAGCTCAAGTCCATCGCGTCGAGAAGGGGGATGCCGTGGGTTTCCGTGTCAAGGCCCACGAAGTGCACGGGACCCCAATTGAACGAATAATACCAACCATCATTGCCATTCGCTGGTTCCAGGAATTGTTGCGGGTACAGTGAATTTAAACCGCCGATTTCGTGGTTCCCGGCAATGTACATCATCGGGACGTGAGCAGCCAAGGGCTGGACATCGCTGGAAAACTCGTCGAATTGGTCTTGCTCGGTTCCTCGCGAAACGATGTCGCCCGCATGGAGCACGAGCTCGGCGTCAGTACCATAATCTATCGAGGCATTCTGCAAGATCATATCCGCCGTGATCCGCCGTCGAACTTGATTAGAGCGGGTGTCACCGTAGGCGGCGAAATGCATTCCCCGCGCCCGCGGTGATGGTGCTGTCGTGAAGTTGAAGATGGAGGAATTGCCGCTTGCACCACCACACGTGTAGAAGTATTCGGTATCCGGGGACAAGCCCGCGAGTTCCACGTTATGGATGAAACCGGTGGGCACCATAACTGGCGCGGTTCCAGTCGCGTTCGATGTTAAATTGCCCGGACTCGTGCCATAGAAAACCTTGGAATCAGTGTTCCCGCTTGCAGTCCACCAGGACACGGTCATGCTATTTGCCGGATCGTGGATGAAACTCAACCTGACACCCGCCGGTGTTTCCGTGGTGTATTGCATAGGAATGATGGATGACGCATTACCTGCCGTGCACCAGATGTTGAAAAGGACAAGCACCAGGCACATCAACATCAAGGATCTCGTGATTCTTTCACATTTGTGCATGCATTTTCGCCTCTTAAATGATGTATTTCATAGCAAGCAGGCCCATGATGCCGAAGAACTCCATCACGCTGGCCACGGCGATGAGAAATCCGCCCACGATGAATTTAGGCCTTGTTCGAAGCCTCCAGGCAAGCAATTGGAGGGCAATACCCGCTGCCACGATGGCAAGCGAGAACCACGGGTTGTACGTGAGCAGTCCTGTCGCGCCGGGGATAAGGATCATGGCCGCGAAAACGAGAACGACCAGCAAAAGCGATAATTGGCTGAAAAACACGTCGCGAACCCGCGACGCGTCGAACTTGAACGCGTACCGGAGCAACAGCGGGGAAAGGAAAAATGCTCCGATTGCGAAGGCTCCTCCGAAGTATTCGGAATCGCTATGGATGATGAAATCATCGTCGATGAAACAATAAACACCGAGGGCGATCAAGGCGATGAACAAGAAGGTTGCTAGAAAGATGCCAAGCCTGTCGGTGGCGACCTTTCCTTTTGGTACATTGATGACTGAATTGCCATTTTTTCGTTGAACCGCATCCGGTTGTTCCATTTTAGGTCATGTTTTTTTGATTTTTGCTCGTGGAGAACGAACGTTAAAAAAGATACTGATATCAATTCGTTAAAATAATTTAATCGTTGGTCAACATTATTATAAGCTAATACCAGTGTTGTTATTCAACTGGTTGCAACCCAATAACGCGATTGACGTGCGATCATGATAAAAGCCATCATCAAGCCCATCTTGCGCGATCAAGGCATCGTCTATCTTCCGTCCGGCGGTTTGGACGACCAAGTGGAGAAGGATCGCACGTACATCGCCGTCTCGACGGCGCAAGCAAAGGTTTTTTCGTTCGTGATCAAGGTTCTTGATGTTGTCCCTGGAATAGGAAAGCAACCCGTGCTCGAGGTGGACAGCCGGCGCGTGGGCACCCTTGCAGAAAACGACGAAGTGGAACTCTACCCCTACAATGTGCCGGTTGCGAGGAAATTTCAATTTGGCCTGCCTGATAAGTACCGTGCCATCACGCCCGGCAATTGGACGGAGGCATTTTTGCCAGCGTTGAACGGGAAAATGCTGGACGCGTCCGATGAGCTCAACGTGGCGGTGAACGTGGGCAACCACGTGTCGGTCCTCCAGGGCATCGCCCTCGACGCGGACCCGATATTTCCCGTCATCATCGGCGACACGACTTCCATCGAGGTACGGAAACTCGATCCCGCGAAGCTGGATGCAGCGCGCAAGAAAGCATCGGACGAGAAAGCACTCCGGGCAAAATCCTGGCGGGAGTCGCAGCTCGAGAGCATGAAATCGCTGCTTGGCAAGCTGAAAGCGGGGGAGATGGCAAGGGCCAAGCGATTCATCAATTTTTCGGGCACGGGATCCGGAAAAACGTTCATTCCCTTGATCCAGGGGATCATCGCTGGGTTCGAGCAAGTCGAATGCTTCGACGACGAGACCGGCGGAGCATTCACGCATCACTGCACGTATATGATTCGCGAGGAGCTGATGCCGAAGAAGATCGTGGAATTCCAGGTATCGAGCAAGAACGGGAATGGGAGCATTTCCATCCATGTTTTCTCTGCGGATCAAGCCAGCGCCGAGAAGCTCGCCACGGAACTCCAGCAGAACCTGGTGAAATTGCAATCGCGGCTCAAGGGCAAGGCAGAACTCGTGGAGGACGAGATCTCGGACCAGGAGATCCACGCGTTCATTCTAGATCAAGGCACGGAGCCGATCAGGCCGTTGGCGAAGCTCTACGAGATCGTGACCCGGGAGCATCCCGAATGGAAGGTGGATTCGAAGCGGCTCTTGAAGTGCGCGAAGGACATGGAGAAAGAAGGTATCTTGTCCAAAGTCGAACAGCTGGAGACCGGGTTCTATATGATCCATTTCTTGCCAATTGAGGTCATCGATGATCCACAAAAGGTGCTGGCATTGGCCCAGCAACGTGGCGTGCTCGTGAAGACCGATCTTATGGAGCTGCTGCAATGGAATGAGCACCGCGCGGCCAATGCGCTCGATTTTCTCGAGAAAAAAGGGATTGCCAAGGTCGACAAATCCTATCTCAAGGGAAAGCGGTATTATTTCCCGTCGCAAGCGAAGTGATCCGGTGCGCTTTAACAAACGTGTCCTTATAAGTTGACTTTTTCCTCAATTCAATGAGATTCTATCGTACATATAGTCTATTAATGGCCCAGCGGGAACATGTCATTATCATGCCGAGTGCCGATGCTCCGGAGGAAGGGAAGCAAGCGAGCGCGCAAGAAAGCACCCCTGGCGACAAGGCGTGGGACCTTGATAAGGACTTTCCCGAATTCACTGGCTGGGAATCCATCGGGTTTCACCGGGGTTTGGGACGCGAATTTTGGCAAATAATCATAGAGCTTTTCGGGACAGCGACGAGCATTTTCATCATCGCGTGGCTCACACCGATATTGGAGCCGTTTCCAGAGATCAAGGGATACCAGGACGTCGCTGGTAAAATATTTGCCCTTGTAATCTCGGTCTTCGACATCGGTACGAACTTTGGATTAAATCGTTTTATAGCCGAGTATCGAATTAAAAACGTCAGGAAAATGTTGCAATTTATTTCCTTTAACATCTGGTATCAATCGTTCACCGGCTTGATTCAACTCACGATATTGTCCTGGTTTACCTTTGAAGTCATCGTCAACATGAATTTTGCTTACTTGTCTTGGATCTTGTTACTCGGCTTGACGAGGCAGTTTCCTGGCTGGCTCGGGACGTTCAAGGGAACGCTCGAAGGCATGCAGCATTTCAACAACGTCGAGATCCTCGGGTTCTTGCAAAGCCAGGTGGTCGAGCGTTGTACTGTCATTGGTTTCGTGCTGTGGTACCGTTTCATGGGAGAAAACGATCCCAGCTATGGCATCCTTGTCGCCATCATCATCGGAAACATGATCGGCTCTTATATCGATGATTTCGTGTTCGAGGCCATCGCTGCCTACATGTTGAACGGCATCTTGAAAAAATATTTCAACTTGTCCATCAGGGATTGCTTCCGCGCGAAATATGACCGTGACGTCTTGCGCGACATTATATTCTACAGCGCCCAGAGCTCTCTCCTGCCCTTGCTTGGCTCCTTCGTCTCGACTTACATCTTTTTCACGTATATCGGCAACATCAACGCGTATGCCACGTGGACAGTCATCATCGGTCGAGGCATTGGCTTTGCCGGCCAGATCCGGCAGTTCGGCGATTTTGCCTTGTCCACATCGGTCGCGGAGTCGTACATGAGCGGCAAAAAGAAACTCGCGGAATTCTATGTCTCGTACTCGGTCAAATGGCGGTATATGTTCATGATCATGATCGCCTTCGTCATCATCGCGATCTTCCCGTATTTCTCTGTCGTGATACAAGAGATGTCAGCACTCCGGTATTACAGAGGTGCGGAGCTGTTTATCCTACCGGGCGTGTTCATCCGGCTTGTCTGGCCTTTCAAGGAGATACCGGAGGCCATCTTGTGGGGCGCTAAAAGAATCACCGTTCAAAACATCATCAGCGTCTGCGAGGAATGCTTGAAGGTCCTCTTCACGTGGCTCTTCGTCGTCGTGCTGCGCGTGCAGGAATCGTGGGGCTTGTTCGGCCTCTTCTTCCTCATCGGATTCAACCAGTGGGTCCCGCTCTGGATCAAGACCGCGATTAGCTACATTTACATCCGAGCGCGCGTGCTGCGGATCAAGATCTATTGGCGATCGACGATCGTCGTTCCCATCATCGCTTCGATCCCGAACATCCTCATGGCTCAACTCTGGTACCACGTCGCTTTCTTCCCCTTGAAAGCGGTGCTCGGCCTGGAAACCACGCTGGCAGTCTCGATCGCCATCTTCTTCATCGTCATCATCTTCACGTATTTCCCACTGGTCGCGATTCTCGGAGGCCTCGATGATTACCAGCTGTTCGTGTTCAGGAAAGCGATCAAGCTCAGCGGCCCCTCGAAGCCGCTATTTCTCGCGGTCGAAAAGCTCGTCTTGATGGGCGCCAAGGCTGCGAGAAAATTGGGCTGGTTTGGACGGTATCCCATCCCCTACGAGGAAGCGCATAAGGAAATGCGGGAGCTGATGGAAATCAAGCGCGCCCACTTGGAGGAAACGAAAAAAGCATCTGGATAGAATCCCGTGAAATTCTATCCCGCATGAAACCTTCAAGGAAAGGTTGATGCTAGCTTTAAATTTGGAGCTGCCTATGACCTATTATAATCACCTATGTGATTGGGTTTTTGTCCTTGGGAATTAGTAATGAGAATTTTTAGATAGTAACACAAAGGTTATACAAGCATTTTTCAACAACATCCAAGCGGAAGTGCAATAAAACATGGGTAAACTAGACTTGGCAAAACTGAAAGCAGAAGTCGAGCAATTAATGAGCAAGGGGAAAACGCCCGATGCTGCAAATAAACTGCAAGGTGCGTTTAACAACAAGGATCTTACCCCTAACGACTACCAGGAATTTGGTGCGATAATGCGCGACGCCATCGTGAAGGACCCGGCAGGATTCATGGAGAAGGGATATGTCTTGTTCGATAGGACGGTCCGACCTAGGAATCCTGCTAAGCTATCGGACTTCGAGAAGTTCTTCGTCGAAAACTTTTGCAAGTTACCTGGCGAGGAATTCGCAGTGGTGTTCGACGGCTGGGTCGAAACGGGCAAGTCTCAGATCAATGGTAACGTGTTCGTGTCGAACTACCGGATTGTCGCGACCGGCGTGCAAGAAGCGAAGGGCGCGGGCGTGAGCGGCGGCGGTATGTTTGCGTTCTTAAGCTTGATCAACCTTGGCACTTACGCCTACAACAAGGCGATCATGGACCAGATCGCGAAGACCGTGGCGTCGGGTGCCAACGTTAACATGGTGAACTTCGGCGTCATCTACCCGATCAAGGGCTGCTACGAGGTTTCGCAAGAGTCGAAGGGCTTCGGGGTAAAGAACCCGAACCGGGTCAAGTACAAGGTCGACGTGCCGTTCACCAACAAGAAGGGCAAGGAGGAAATCGCCGACCTCACGGTCTCGGTCATCCCCAACCGTGACTGGAAGAGCCCCGAAATGGCGGATATCCTCGGCAAGGTCGAGAAAGCTCTCAAGGCCGTCGCAAAAGCGTAACCCCTTTCATTTTTTGCTTTTTTTTATCATTCCTTTCCTCGAAAATGATGAAAACTCTCAGAGAATTCATTAAGTATAAAAAAAGAGAAGTAAATTTAACCAATCAAGCCTGTTATAGCCTATTATATCACTTGACAGGTTTCTCGTCGCGTGGTTTCTCCGTTGTCGTCCTGCCCGCTTCATTCCCGCGCGTCTTTTTCGTGGCTCCCCTCTTATTCTTTCTTAAAAAGGCGATGCCAAGAATAGCAACCGCAGCAGCCCCGGCCGCTAAAATGATGTAAAGAAGGATCATTCCATCAACCGTCGCGGGAAGGATAGTAACGAGCAC
>JAUQYW010000670.1 GCA_030587525.1 Candidatus Sigynarchaeota archaeon
GCGATAGGTTCTTTCTATAATGCCCCGAGTTCCGCCGTCGATATCGTGGGCGGGACATGCAATTGATTCTCTTTTTTCAAGATGACCTTTGAAAAAAATCCACTACTTACCCGAGATGGCTCGCGTTGTTGTTCTTCTTGCGCGAAAGCATCACGATCAAGAATACGGTTGCGATCATCGGGACAAAGATGATGGCTCCTATGAAATACGACGCAGGATAGGTCGACGTCTGCGTGACGTACCCCGCGACAAACGGACCAATGAATGCACCGATCGAGCCCGATGCTTCGAAAAAGCCCATAATCTGCCCTTTCTTACCCGTGAATCCTGCATTTTCGACCATGTTTATTGATTCGGCATAATTTGAACCCATGACGATGCCAAGAAAGGGATACCAGCCAAAAAAGAGGATATACCAGATGTTTCCTGCGGATAAGCCCATCGCAACCATGATCGCGAGTATCGCGAAGCAGGTGAACAGGACTATCTTATACCGCGAACCATTTCCGTGCTTAAATTTCGTGCTCGTGATGGTCTGGAATGCGATGCGCAGTGTTTCTAAGATACCGAGTGTCCAAATAACCTTTAACGCGAAACTCGTTTCAAGGAAGTTGAAAAAGTTCGTGGTGGTCGTGTATACCAAGTTCAATGAAAAACCGTACATGAACACGATGAAGATGCCGAGAACCACGGCGTATATATTCGATTGTTCCTTTTCTTTATCGATCAAGTGGCCATCCTTGCATTGCGCCGGCAACTTTTCTTTCTTGATATCCTTGTAGAAAGCCATAAGTACCAAATTGATAGCTTGAACGATCAACGGGATGAAAAGGACGAGAAACAACCAACCAGGCTCCATGAGCAAAAGAAACGAGATCGCGCCCCCGAGCAGCCCTATATTCCAGCCAAGGTTGAACAGCGAGATACCATTCCCTGTTTCCTTGCAGCACGCGCTTTCAGTCGCCGTGTAAAACGATGCCACGGACGAGATATCTGCTTCTAACACCGGCCAGAAAATGCCCGTGAACAATCCCTCCGATGCCCGCATCAGCAATGCAAGATAGAGGACCCACGAGCTTTCTGGCAAGACAATCAGGAGAGGTAGCATGAAATAAATCGCGTGGATGCCCAACGTTACTGTCAAGGACATGTTCAATGTCATTTTTCGCCCAAATCGATCGAATATTTTTCCAAAAACGAGGGTTGATAGGATGTATGCGGCGGAAGGGAACGCCGTAGCTAATCCCGCGGAAAAATTGTCCCCGCCATTTTGCAAAAGAAAGATGGGAATGCCCATTGCGATCAATTGTGCAGAAAAAGCCCTGAAAAAGCTCAATAAAGCTATCAGCTTGAAATGATCCGAAGGCTTTTCGAAAGCACGTTGCCACGGAAGTGTCCTTGTTGAAATGATTGGGTTCACCATGCACCGGACACGTTCGCCGTGAAAGCGTGTTGTCCACGAGAGAGTTCAATTCAACGGGGGATAAAAACGGGTGGAATATCAATAAAAGTAACGGATCCTCGAATCAAAAAAAAGGATCATAGAATGTATGTTTATTTCTTCTTGTCTTCCTTGCACTCGTCGTCGCACTTTTCATCCGTTTTAGCGCAAGCCTTGTCATCCGCTTTCGCGGCAGGTTTCTTTGCCTTGGATTTTCCGCATTTTCCCATGATGAGCACCTTGCTAACCTTCAATTCGATGGCACGAATTTAATTTACCATCATTCTCTTTTTTGCACGCCTTCTATTTAAGATCTCCTCAATAATGTGCCGGCCTTGATTTGCCAGTGCACAACTGCAAAATGCTGCCATCTATCTTCCAGATGTTATTTAACAGACCCCGTAATGGATGTCACGAGATTAACCATGAACGTAGATTCCGTGTTTGACATCATCGTCGTCGGTGCAGGACCCGCTGGACTATCGTGTGGCATACACGCGGCAGAGAAAGGCTTGAAAGTGCTCGTATTGGAACGTGCCGAGGCAATCGGGGATAAAAATTCGTCGGGTTGCGCGCTTTCCCCAAAATGCTGGAGGGATTTTCTATTTATGTCCCGATTAATTGACGAAGTGCCACATCGTGCTACAACACTTGCTACCATGCACTTCATCGATGATCAACGGCGAGAAACCAGCTCGATCTCGTATTCAGCTTCCAAGAGATTTGCTGCTTATCAAGCCGCAAAGGATTTTCTCACCATGAACGTGTACCGGAAGGACCTTGACACGTGGCTCGAAAAACTCGCGCGAGAAAAAGGAGCGATCATAAAAACGAGTGCAACGGTCACCGCGATCAAGCCCGCGGCTGAAAAGGTCGACGGCACCATCCCGTGCAAGGATGTCGAGGTGAACGAGTCCGTGCATTACTTCGCCCCCTTGATCATCGGGTCGGACGGCGTGTTTTCCCAGGTCTGCAAGTCAGAAGGCTTGCAAGAAAAATGGCGGAATAATGACCTCGCGTTGATGGTGACTATTGATTACCAGGCCGCGCCGTCACGAATCGATGAATTTTACGGCGATGCGACTTTACATTATTTTTACGGTGCTAATTTTCCTATCGGGTACGTTTTTTTCAACCACGATGGGTTCCACGTGGGACTCGGCCATTATATCAGCTGGTTTACCAGCCACAAGATATCGCCCTCCCGTGTCCTCGAAGAATTCTTGAGCACACCTTCGGTCCAGCGCATCATCAAGATCGTTGAAGGAAAGCCCCGGGAATTCCAAGCACATTGTGTACCCTTTGTCAGCAGCCCGAGACAAACGCATGGTGATGGATTTCTCGTTCTTGGTGACGCGGCTGGTTTGATCTGCCCCTTGGAAGCAGAGGGCGTGTATTATGCGATGGTAGCAGGTAAATCTGCTGCCGAGGTCGCCGTCGAAGCGCGAGCGGCCCGGGATTATTCATATACGCGTCTCTCGAAATATGGTCGATTGATAAAGGATGGCCCGATCGGAAGGGAATTTATTTCTGGTGAAATGTGGAAGGAATTCATCGACACGGTACCATTCAACGTCGGGGCATCTGGTTGGGTGAACCAGTTACTTCCCGACGCGCTCTTCGCTGCGTTGAACGTATCGGAACCGCATTCGGAAACTGTGGATAAGCGTGCGCACGAGCGCGGCATGGTACTGGCCAGAATAATTTATCCAAAAGTCAAAAAGATCGCATCAAAACCGCTCGTTTCCGTTCTGGATGAATTCTTGATGCATTATCTCGACAAGCTCAACATCTCTGTGCTCATGAAACCGCTGCTGGAATCAACGCGCGGCATGCGGGAAAAAATCATCCAGCAAGTCCTTGATGACTGGCTGAGCGCGAAAAAAACCTCGGAAAACATCGAACCAGCACTTCAACCCCTATCAGAACGACTGCCGCAACAAATTCACGTCGATTTGCGAGCCATCACGCACGTCAAGAAATCCTCCCGGCCAATCATCACGCATGTCGAACACCGGTGCACGAATTGCGGTTCTTGCACGATGATCTGTCCTGAAGGTTTGTGGCACAACGAGAATGGCCACGTCTCGCTCGAGCGGGATCATGAATCCTGGTGCACGGAATGTGGCGGGTGCTTCCAGGCTTGCCCGGCTAGCGCAATTCTCATGCAATTGCCTCTGCACGGGGAAGGCGTGAAGTATATGCAAGGATGAACCTTTGCTCTTCCGCTCATTGAACCTTCCATAAATAAATTTCAAAATAAAGGGATATTACGCGAAAATGGAAAAAAATAAAAAGATTTTTCGTGATTAAAAGAGATCACGTTAGTACTTGAAAATCCCGAAAAGGGTAGATGCAAATCCGTCTATTTCTTCTTTGCTGGTGGTTTTGTAGCTGCTTTTGGCTCTTCCTTTTTCGGTGGAGCCGCGGCGGTTTTCACCGCGGGCTTCTCTTCCTTCTTGACTTCAGGCTTTTTTCCCATAAAGACACCAATTTGGTTAAGTAAGTATCTATACGATCTGATACTTGCCTATTGATCTTGATTAACTCCCTTATAAACACTTTGGTTATGCTTTTTTAATCGGCGCTTAATTATTGGTCAGAATATCGAACCAGGCCACAACGAGGCTATTTTCATCATTCCGTGAAACAAATAAATTCTAAATTTTTTCCTGTACAAAATAAAAAAGAAAGAACATTCTATATATAATCGGGAATAGCCCCAAAAATAACTCATTTCTTCTTGGTCTGCCCGGGTGCAAAAGATTTCGCAGATTTTTCGCCAGCAGCTTTTTTCAACTGGCCAGGTGCCGACGCCTTTCCGCCACCCGCCTTCTCTTCGTCTTCTTTGCCATCTTTTGGTTTATCCGATTTGTCTTTCTTGCCCATCGATAACACCTTGTGTTGAACATGCAAAATAAAACTAATACAGAACAATGATCTATCCAAGGTGTTTATAAAAGCGCTGGTTATAGGGTTTGCAAGAAGAAAAGCATTCAAGGCGCTCCGAGAACGAAATTCATTCACGTATCGATTCCGGTGAATCTTTTGAATAATGGAAGGAAAGAAAACACGCCAAACCACGAGGAATGGCGCGTGAAAGCACAAAAAGAAACAAATAAAAATAAGAAAAGAACGAATGAAAAGATTAACTTAAAAGCACATTCCAGAGCTGGTTAAACGCTTTGCCTTCGTTCAATGCACGTAATGCCTTGAAAGTCCGCTCGACCGAGTGTTCGTCCTCAACGCGGAATTTCATGCTACAGCCGTTTTTGCCACTAATCACGGCCGTCGGCTTGATGCCTAGCTCCATCCGCACTTCGATATCATAAACCCCGGTTTTCCGGTGCCCTGTAATGACCGGAAAACGCGCCCCGTCATGCTTGATGTCTTGGAAACCAAGACTTATCAATTCCTTTTCGATTTGGGATTCGGTTATACTCATAGGTGAACCTTCACTTCGGAGGGAAGTGGTTGTAGGTTCTATATTCGGTGTCTCGAGTAAGATTTCAGTTCTTGAGTCATAACACGACGAATCAATATTTAAAGTTTTTTGATAATATCTTTCACCTTTTTGAAGATGGGATACGGAACGTCGAAATTTACTACGATATCATCAGAGACGGTTAAATGCCTCCCGTGTACTCAAGATTCGTGAAACTGGCCTACTCTCACCAAATTGATATGATTGATCCAAAATTCGCCGGTTTTATTTTTTTCTCGCATCCGTGCATGAATTGCATTTTTTTCACGTGATCCACTTGTTACATGGTTTAATGTCGATACTCCGTGATTCTATTTTTGATTACACGGATAGAATGACGATCCTACTTGGTCGCAAATGATCGGCGTTCGGCCGTGTCGATCGATGGGCGAGAATGCGGCATTTTTGCGGCACAACGGATAACGGAAAAACCCGTGTCGATCATTGGTGCCTAACATGACACGGGACATGAAAGTTTTATGATGTTGTTAGCTCGAGCGAATATTGCATGGATCGCCTTGCATCACTCAAATCCTTCACGATCACGGCCGCACCATCGAAAAAGAACGAAGATCTAAGTTCTTTGTCGAGAAATAATGTATGCTATGTGATCCATGATTTTATGTGGCTGAAATGAGGCAATATTTTTAGCGTAAGGATGTTGATCGGCGATTATTTTAACGATCTTCTGGATCCCCTCGTTTTTTTAGATGTTATTATGTGGTTAATAATATTAATCTATTATGTCGTGAATCATCGTAAAGGGCTTTGGTGCGAACCCTCATTGACGAAATTTATATAGGGCGATTTTGCTTTAATGAAACGTGAATCATTCAACGTGATCTCCATGCCACAAATACGAAAGTACGTGCACAAAGCAGGACCGGGAGAGGTCGAGGCGAAGGGAAAAACATGCAACATCAAGGGCTGCAACAATCCCGCCGTCCGCTCGTTATCTAGGGAGGCTTACGAGACATATTTACGGGATGCAGGGCTTGAATTAAAATCCGACAAGGAACGCAAAATAATGCCGTGCGATGCACATTACAAGGACATCAAGAAGAAAAAGAAGAAGGACGACAAGGTTACCAAGGCGAAGTTTTCAAAAGGAGCGGTTTCCAAGGTAGGCGCTAAGGGTTGGACAGGCGAAGGCTTCATAGAATAATCGAAGCCCTTCACATGTTTACCAGGCCGATCCATCCAGGAAATCCATGATGAACTTTTTCCACTTGAGCGCATCGCCGCAAAATTGCTTTATTTTATCCTCCGGAAAGGCTTCATCCGGGGACTTCGAGCGCATCTGGTCCATGAAGCTCATCCATTTATTCATCGAGAGTTGAATCAAGTTAGCACCTGACGCGTTCATGAGCAGCGGGATGTTTGCTGCGTATTCTCGCGTTTTTCCGACGCTATAATACACGGTTCTATTATTTTCCTTGTTCATTGCGCTGTTGATGGCTTCGTCGATTTTTTCCACGATGATGATGGTCTTGATGATGTCGACCTTCTTTTCCTTCCTAGCAGTGATTTTTTCGAGAAATGCGAGGGATTTTTGCTTGTATTCCCCGATAATCGCGTCGACCTTGTCGACCAATTCATGGTTGCACCAGACCGTGAGTTCGACGCCCCGATCCGTGGCTTCTATCTGGTAAAATTGGTTATTCTTATTGAGGAACACGGCGACATTTCCGAAATCATCGGCCTCGGGGACCAGCCGGAAATAGATATTTCTCGATGCAGGTCCATTCGTGCCATGGACGGCTGTGTGGAATACATCGTTCTTTTTCCAGCCACTTGGAATTGCATCAATGATGATTTTCTTGTTTGTCCAAACTTCTTTTGCTTTTTGGAAGTGTTCGAGTATCGTCATGGTCATAAGCCAGAAATAGCGGATGTGCGATGATCAATATGTAAATTCACATTTTTAGTATATAAACATCGCTTTCGCGCCCCGCTTGTACACATTTGATGAGCATCACGACGTCCTGCCCAATTGGTGCGCGAGTTTGTTGAGGCGCTCTATTAGCATCTCGAAGTCAGCACGCCGAGCACCTATACCAGCATTGAGCGTCATGTACGGCACGGGATACCTGTCGATGCAGCTGCCATACTCGCCCGGGAACACGACTCTCGGTCCAGTAACGCGAAGGTTATAGAGCATCCCGCCGACATCCCGGGTTAGGCCATTCAGTGTCATTGCCGTGGCAATAGGATTTTCAATTTCGAGCAATCGTTGACCTATCTTTGATGCGAACTCCCCCACTTTCTCTTGAAGATACTGCCTGTTTGCTTTTTGTTCTTCCATCAGCTTTCGATATCCCGAAAGGCCCAGCGATAGCACGGCGGCCAGGAATTGCACGAGCGGTTGCGCGGAAGCTCTCCCTGCATATGTCTGGCTCAATACCTCCATTTTCTCGATGGACGGTGAACAAATAACGGCGCCACCGACCGGCGTGAGAAAATTCTTGTCCGTGCTTTGTACGATGTAATCGATTCGGCCTGCGTCTATTCCCCCGCGCAGCACCTTCAGATAAGTCTCGCTTTGCATGCCATACGAATTGTTGATCACGTGCGGAATCGACAGGTCCTTGCAGAGTTTTGCGATATTTTTCACGTTATCCGGAAGCCTGGGTGGGAAAAACGCGGTCGTGCTCAGTATCGCTGCCGTTTTTTCAGTGATGGCTTCTTTAATGCGTTCGAAAGGGACTTCAACCGCATCGCCATTGATAATGGATGGAATGATGATCGGCGTGAAACCGGCTAGCTTGATGCCCTTGATCGGGGATTTATGGTCCACGCGTGGAATGATCACTTCCGATCGTTTCCACGGATCTCCTGGTGAAACTTTTTCCCATTCCTGGTGGATCGTGGCCATACAGAGGCCCAAGCTCATGCCCGTGGCCATTGGCAAGACGATCGCATCGCCGATCTTGGGAAGCCCGATTTTCTTCAGCAGGCTCGTGGCAATCTTGCCCGAGAGCAAGTTCAATATGGAACCTCCCGCGGCTTTCGGTTGCACGGCCATGATGTCCCCGCTCCGGCCTATGCCGTGCGCGAATCCGGCAGATAATGACAGCACGTAATCGTTGACCGTTCTACCTTCTCGCTCGCCGACCCTAGCAGCAGATTCATCCTTGTCCGTGTCCATGCTGGAAAGCAAATCAAAAAATAGTCGGAGCTGCTTTTCATTCCATCCAGCATCCGGAATGCTGCGCTGGTCAAGCACTTGTTTTATGGGATCCAGCAAGTCATCAAGAACTATCAAGCCCCTTTCCAAGATGCCTTTATCCATCAAGTCCTTGAGTTTTTCCCTGAGTAGATCCTTGAACATGGTGTTTCACTAAACCAACTTTTCCCTTAGACTGCCGCAGCTTGTGGTCCTAGTCCCGAGGGATGCCCCTCCTCTGACTGTTTTACCGGAACCTCCTTTGATTCAGCTTCTTTTTCAGGATGTTTAGCATCCCACACGATGCTCAACACAAGCACGGCCGCCAAGATAACCAACAAGGGGATCGCGATGTTCGTCCGGTCGAGAAATAATTTTACCCAGCCAAGTTTCGGGATTACGCCAACGACCTTGCCATACACTTTCTCTTCCGGTATCCAGTATCCATCGGGAGCATAGTTCGCGTCGCCTTGCGTCCTGAACCACCACTTTCCAGATGACCAGTTTTTGTCGATGACCCGATGCACGACAGGTTCCTGGAGGGGAACAGGCCACACGCCTTGGGTCTCGTAAATTATGATATCCCCGGTGCGATTCACGTGGCTTCCAGCAATGATATCTTCACCCGGGACGTTCTGCACGAACAAAATATCCCCCTCATAAATGGTCGGCACCATGGATCCAGACGTAACGACGACGATAGGTACCGGCGTGTTCATGACAGCACGCAAGATCAAGTAGCTAGCGAACGTGCCTCCGAAGATCGCGGCGATCACGATGCTAGATACGAGGATCTGCTTGTTGCCTTTTTTCGTGTCCGAGCCACCATTTTAGATGCCGATGCCGATCGTGTTTCCGATACCGGCGAGAATGATGTTGGATCCATCAGCGGTTCGCTTTTCTATCGCTATCTTGATGCGTTCCACGATTGTCTTGACACTCATGGAGATCGATTTTTTCATGCACGTAATGGCATCGACCAGGTTCTCTTTGCAAAGGTATGCATCGACCGGGATCTTGTTCGCGGTGCTCGCTTCCTCGATTTTAAATTTCTCGTTGCCGATCCCGCCGATGGCAGCACCGACCCCTTCGACGATGGAACCCGACTTGTCGCCTTCCAGTTTCATTGCCGCATCTATCATGAGGATTCGATCCACCTTGCCCTCGAGTTGATCGACGAGCATCTTGATTCCTTCACCGGGCTTGCCGACGGTTCCACCGGGTCCCATCGCTCGGATGACATAGACATTTCTATTCATGAATGAGACCTTTTGCACGATGGTTTCCTTGCATATCTCCTTTGCCTCGACACCCTCAGGCTTAATCGATCGCACGAACGTCGCTGCAACTTGTGGACCGAGCGCATCGCCGATGGGCTGGCCGTAGTAGAATGCCTTTGCAGCTTTCGTGTACGCTTCCGCCATCTGTTCGATGATCTTGAGTTGCATCGCGATCTGCATGACGAGGATCATGCTCCCCGATTTTTTGCCCTGGATAAAGAAATGGCGCACAAGTCGATACACGCTATCCACGGCCATGGCTGCCTCGATCAGGTTTTCGAGATTGCGGCCTTCGCGGGGAACGATGCCCGGGACGAGCATCTTCACGGCATCTTCCCACCGGCTTTCGCGGACATTGATGAGCTGGTCGAGCTTCGGAATGATACCCGCGGGATCCAGCGACACCGGCTCGATCATGACGAATTGGAAGAATTCATCGAGAAACGGGTCCAATTCTTTCGTGCCGACCTCGCTTTGATCCTTGCCTTTGGTTACCTTCTTTCGTAACTCGATGATCTTGTTTTTTGTCAGGTTTTTCGTTTCATCGCGCATGGTCTTGAATTTGATGAGCGATGCTTCGAGCTGCCGCGAGTAAATAAAGAACTGTAATTTATTACCGTAGAAAATTGAAACGAAGATGAAAATGTAGAAGACGATATTTAAAATTATCTGCCAGGGCTCTGTTTGTTGTAGCATAGTATCATTCCGCTAATCTGGAAGTGAATGGTGACACTTCCAAGAGGGAATTGCTTTTTATTTATCTTGTGGTTTCATGGAATAATAGGTTATGGAACGCTGGTGAAGCTATTCGATTGACCAAGTTTCTCCCCATAAATGAATGCACTACCTTTTTTCCATAGGCAATAGAATAAAGCCTATTTATACCATGATTATCTATTCATTGTTATCGCGTCAGTAAATGCTGATAGTTGGCGGAAAATCATTCTCCGCAAGGATCCAGAACTCATCCATACTCTTTCGTGATCCCGTGGGGAGATATTGATTAACCAACAAAAATCAGGTTTCCGTTCATTAGAGTGACGAAACATGATACACATAAGAAAAAACGAAAATCAAAAATTGTTTTTCATCAGCCTTGCTATTGTCTTGGCTATTATCGTTGCTGGATCGGGGAAAGATTTGACCGGAATTACGTCGTCTAATGATCCCCTAGTGGACCCGGGTGCCATAGATCAAAGCGATGGCCCCTTGTTGAATTACACGATGACCGTCGGCGCGCCGTACACGTGGGTAGATGCGACGTCAGGCGTGCGGTGCGATGCTATAGCCGGCAGGGATGATGCATGCCAGCAATTCACGCTGCCATTCACTTTCCACTTCTACAATGAGACGTTCAATTACATGTATGTCTGCACTAATGGCTACGTGAGTTTTGAGTATGCGACATCGTATAACAATATGAACTTTCCTGTGTCCAGTCCGCGCTACATGATAGCACCTTATTGGGATGATCTTCATTCCACGAGCCCGTGCAACATCTTCGTGCGCAACATGACCGGACCGAACCGGGTCGTGATCGAGTTCCAGGATTATTATACGCTTTCCAACAATTATATCGGGACGTTCGAGATTATTTTGTATGAAAGCCAGATGATCATTTTCAATTATGATTCTGTCAATTACGTTGGCGATTGCACGACCGGCTTGAACTTTGGCCAGGACACCCGATATTTCACCCAATACTCGGGTTTGACGCCAATTACTGATGATCTATCGATTCAGTTCATTGCGATTATCAATAATTTTCCCCCATCTCTTGTAAATGGCACTGTTTCTCCTGCTTCCGGGCCGCAAAGCACGCTATTCACTTACATTGTCGATTATGTCGATGCAGATAATAACACGCCTATTTACGTGAATGCCGTCATCGATGGCTGGACATATGATATGGTCAAACAGAACATGTCCGACATCAACTATGTTGACGGATGCCGGTTCCAATTCTTGACCCATTTGCAGCCCGGGGCCCATACTTATTATTTCGAGTGCATGGACACGATCTACACGGCATCTACATCAGTTACATCAAATCCAGCGGTCTCCGCCGAAAGCGCGTCGAATGCTTCGTTGACTTCTCTTGGCGTGAATCCCCCGATGGGGCATATAAACGGCATGTATACCTACGCAGTGATTTATTCTGATCCATACAATATCGAACCCTCCCTCAACATCGTCGTAAATAGCGTGACTTTTATTCTCAACAAAGTAGACCCGGCCGACAATGATTACGTGGACGGGTGCATCTACGCTATAAATCTCATGTTAACAGCCGGTGGAACGTATGAATACACGTTTAACGCGTTCAACGCGTTCATGGTTACCTCGCTCGGGCCGATTCCAGGGCCCGTGGTCGGTCCCATGATACTCCACGCCCCAATTGCCATCAATTCAAACTCGCAGCTCGATGCATTTTGCGCTGGAAACGGAACGGATGGGATATCGTGGGCCACTGCCCACGTTCTTGAAAACTTCATCATCAATGCGGATGGAAATCGAAGCGCGATCAGCATCCAAAACACGAACCGATTCTTAATCATCCGGAATTGCATCCTTTCTGGTGCTGGCAGCATGTACTGGGGAGATGCGGGTATAAGTATAATGTACAGTTCGAACATCCGCATCATCAACTGCACTATCGAAAGCAATGGCCGGGATGGCATTTTCATATATGACAGTAGCAATGATGAAGTGCTGGATACCGTATTGGCATCAAATTTTGAAAATATTTATGCAGAATATTCAACACAGCTTCGTATCCACAATAATACGATAAATTCTGGATCTTACGGCATTTATTTCTCGTGGAGCGTTCAAGACGTGGTTGTCACGAACAATACCATCTCTGGATGCAATAATGAGGGGATTCGAATCTATGGAGATTGTGATAATATCACCATCGCGATGAATATCCTCTTCAGTAACTGGGTGGGTATGCGGCTTGAAAACCAAGTCTCGAATATTTGCACGTTAAAAAACGCGTTCATTATGAACTCGTGGTATCAAGTCGTGAACGATGCTACTATGGGATCTAATAACACGTGGGATGACGGGGTGAATGGCAACTACTACAGCGATTATACCTCACAGAATCCCGCGGCCCTCAACAACGGCATCGTCTGGGAAACGGATTACGCTATCAATGGTTCGGCGGGTGGTTACGACACGCGCCCGCTGGTATCGCCCTTTGTGTTCCAACCCGATAACTTCGCGCCGAGTTTCATAAGCCCTTCTTGCTCGCCGGTTTCAGGAACGCAAGCGACCGTATTCACTTTCAGAATTACTTATGTCGATGCCGATAACAACAGGCCAAGATACGTGAACCTGGTGCTCGATGGCATCGCCTATCCGATGGGGAAAAGTAACACGTCCGATACGAACTATGCCGACGGCAATATTTACATCACTTCGATATACGTGCAACCTGGATCACATATCTATTCCTTCTCGTGTTTCGACGGTCGATTCTACGGGTCATCGAGCAACATGAGCGGTCCGACGGTCACTTCATCAAACACCGTTGCCCCCAACTTGACTGATATTGGGTTCTTCCCAATGATGGGCCACCGGTTCCAAAGATATGACTTTATGGTGAACTACACGGATGCAGATAACAACGCACCAACCTTGATCGACATCACGGTCAACGGGACATCATATCCTATGACGAAACTGATTCCAACCGATACAAATTATATGGACGGTTGCCTGTTCGGAATATCGATCCAACTCAACGTCACAGGCACTTATGAATATTCGTTATTTGCATTTGACGGGCTTTACACCGCGTTCACCAATACAACTGTCGGTCCTACCGTAGACATCATCATGATGCACGCTCCCATCAGGATCACTAGCAATGCCCAGCTCGACGCGTTTTGTGCGGGGAACGGGACCGATGGCTTGTCGTGGGGAACGGCGCACGTGATCAGGGATCTCGCGATTGATGCCAACGGCGACACAGCCGGGATCTACCTTTCGACGACGACACGATATTTGATCATCGAGAATTGCATCTTCTCTAACTCCGGTACAAACTGGGATGAAGCAGGGATAACAGCTTTAGATTGTCAAAATATTCGCATCACGAATAGCACGGCTGCCTCGAATAACTATGGGATTTACATCACGAATGGTATAAACCATGTTATAGATAACACCCTTCTCACAGTAAATAACAATAATAGACTGGAGCGGTCCAGGAACTGCACCATTGTTTTCAACTTGATGCAGCTTGGATGGAGTGGTCTGGAATTGTATGATTGCTGGAATAACACCATTGCGTATAATACATTCTCGAACAATTCAAATTATGGATTATACATTAGCGGGAATTCCTATGAGAACACGATCCAAGGCAACACGATGGAATATAACGATTATGGCATCTATCTCAACAATCAGGTGTGGAGAAATCATATATATCACAATGCCTTTATGAATAATGTCTGGGAACAAGCTTACAGTGTCTCGAATACCGCGGATAATGAATGGGATGATGGGCTGAATGGTAACTATTACAGTGATTATTCAACACGGTATCCGGCTGCCGTGAATAACGGATACGTGTGGGAGACGCCATATGTTATCCCAGGTGATTTTATAGAGGATGATGCTTGTGCCTTGGTGTTCCCGTATATGCTCCAGCCAAATGATTTTGCGCCTATCATCAGTGCCATCTCGTGTACGCCTGTGACAGGAAATCAATTAACTATCTTCACGTTCAACACGACCTACTCTGACGCCGATAACAACCGGCCATCGCGCGTTGATCTGATCATCGATGGTTACCCCTATCCTATGGCAAAGCAAGATCCCCTTGATACCAACTATATGGATGGATGCTATTATGTCTATTCGACCTATCTCCAGCCGGCAATCCACCAGTACTTTGTGAATGCCACGGATGGGCGATATTTCGGGATTTCCGGGACATTCTCGCTCACGGTTACAGCGGGACCGAACCTCAATATGCCAGTGCTTTCCGCTGCCAGCGTGAATCCCGCATCTGGTTATCAAAATATCACGCTGTTTTCCTTTACCGTGAACTACGCGGACGCCGACAATAACGCACCTCAATCGATCATGGTGATCATCAACGGTACCATCCTTCCAATGTCCAAGGTAAATCCAACAGAACAGAATTACATCGGAGGAGTCTTATACCAGGTTTCGACAACCCTTACGACTTTCGGTATCTTCACATTCGATGTCAACGCATCGGATGGAATGTACTTGATTAACTTGGCCGGAACTCCAGGCCCGACCGTCGAGCGGCTCCTTCCCTATAGTACCATACCCCTGGTTGGCGTGCGGATTGGTGTCGTGTTATATCACAACGAAAACAACCCAATGACCACGTATCCCCAAGTCTATCAAGATCTCCTTGCGCGCGGTGCGAGTGTTTCCGGTATCTACACGGCACTTTCCGCGCCTGTGCTCGCTAATTATGAGCTGCTCTGGTTTGATGATAATGGATTCCCCATGCAACCAAGTGAACTTGCGGCCTTGCAATTGTGGATCATGGCTGGCGGGCGATTATTACTCACGGGTGACAACGGCGGGACGAGTAGTGATATTTTAAACTGGTTCGCCATCAATCCCATATATATCACTATACCATCGGGATGGACCAGCACGATAACGCTTCATCCCATCACCGCGGGCGTGTCGCTGTTGCACTTCCCCACTTCAAACCGGTACCTGGACACTTCCGGATCACCCATGGCGTTTGATTGCGTGGAAATGGATGGCCGCACCCTCGTTTCATTGTTTGATGTCGGGTTCACGCGCATCGTGATGATTTCGAGTAATATTTTCCAGGAACCAACCTATGGCGATAACCGGCTGTTCTTCAACAACACTATGGGCTGGCTTTGCGCGCTGACGAATAACTTCGCACCTGGTCTCGTCGGGGAGTCCCTCGTGCCATTGAGCGGCGACCAGGCCACGCTATTTGCTTGTTCCGTGACCTATTTCGATCAAGACAACAACGTGCCGGTGCACGTGAGCCTCTCGTTGAATGGAACGTTGTACCCGCTGAGCAAGCTCGATCCTTTCGATAACAATTACGTGGATGGATGCTTGTATAACCTTTCGCTGTATATTCAACCGGGAGACTATGAGTATTCGTTCACCTGCTCAGATTACTTGTATTCCAATAGTACCGCGGTTTACACCGGGTTAAGCGTGACAGAAACCAATATCTTTTCACCCAACTTATCGGAAGGCATGGTGGTTCCTGGTACGGGCATTGCGAATATAAGCATGTTCAATTTCGTGGTGAATTACACGGATGCCGATAACAACGCGCCAGGCATCGTCGAAGTGATTATCAATGGTACGATCTTTTTCATGGCACAGCTGGATCCCGCGGATACGAATTACATGGACGGTTGCTGGTTCGTGCGTTCAATGTATCTTGACGTGGGAACCTATAACTTCCAGTTCAATTGCTGGGACGGCCTCTATTCGGATAGCCTCGGGCCATTCACCGGTCCGGAAGTCGTGGTTTCCCCGTACGCAGATCACATGGCAGCGGATTACCAGTTCTTTATAATGGGTATGAATACGACGCTCAACTCGACCATGGACCGGATTTCGGGTCTCGACTATCATGCCTCATTCAACATACCGATTATGGGAAATTTCTCGCACGATGTGAGCCTTGATACTCGCCTGATCACCAATGCAAGTGGGCTGTGGCCATCGGGAACGCGCACGAATGCGTGGATACCCATCTCGGTCTCGATCGGTGACCTCGTGCCTATCTGCGTCGATGGTGAAGGCGATCACGTGTTCAACGTTACCGGGCAAACCATGATCAATCTTCCCGGGATCGGCGTCGTGCGCGCATGGATCTTGAACGACTTGACGACGGCTGGTGCCAGTGCGATTTATGAAAGCTCGACAGGTATGCTAATCAGCGGAACCTTCAGGTATGCGGGTGGATCGCAATATTATACGATGGATCTGGTCGCGACCAATGTCATATTCCGGCTGGTTCGCACTTACCTGTTGGATGGCAAGGTCCTCCCCGTGATCGGATCGGACACGATCATATACAATTTCACGGTCACTTATGTTGATTTGGATAATAATGCACCCACGAGCGTGGATCTCGTCTTGAATTCCACGTCGTATGCCATGGTCCAGGTCGACCCCTTCGACACGAACTATGTGGATGGAGCGTTGTATGCGTACGTTACCACCTTGATATCAGGCAATTATTCTTTCTCATTCACGGCATTGACTGGTTCAACCACCAGCTTGTTCCCCACGTCTGGTGGAACGATAAACGGCCCTGTCGTGCTGCCATACGAATTCTGCATGTTGCGGGACGGGATGGTTTCCCCGAACGCAAGCAACGAATATGCTATCTATATCTTCAGCGTGATATACCAAGACACGCAAGATGCTGCCCCCGTCTACGTGCATCTCGTGCTCGATGGAGCGGTTTACAACATGATCAAGGATCCAACCGACAACGATTTCACGAATGGCGTGCTGTACCGGCTCCAGAATTCCTCCATGACGATTGGCACACACTCGTATTATTACGATGCACGAAACGCGACGGGCACCCTTCGATTCCCGCTGGTGGGTTCCTTGAGTGGCCCGCGGGTGGTCCAGATGTATTTCCCAAGCTTTGCTACGGGAATCACACCTGTGATTGATGGCACATTCAACGCTACTGAATGGGCAAGTGCGACTGCATACCGCGCTACCGTGAACATGTGGGATATATCGAGCCCGGGATACACGGGCGTTGTCCGTGTGCTGAACATCACGATCTGGATATTGAATGACGAGCAATTCGTGTACATGTGCGTGCAAATCGCGGGTGAGACCTACACGGCATCGATGAGCTCTGACATGTTATATATCTTCTTCGATGGCGACATGAATGGGACCCTCGATACCAACGAAAACGTGATTGGCATCTCGACTAATCCCACGATGTCTTTCTACACGCAGCACGATGGCTACATAATAGGGCCAATGTTTATGATGAATCTCGATATAAATAACAACGGCACGGAAGATGGCGACGGGGCTTTCACGCACTCGAATCCCATCGAGGGCATGACCGGGACGTACACGTTCGAGATCAGCCTCCCGTTCAACTCGGCCGACTTCCATGATCTCCAGCTCCCCTTAGGCGCGAGCACGCGGTTCAAGATCGCGTTCATGGATCAAGGAGCTATGGGATATGCCATCTTGCCTTGCATCTCGGAACTCATGGAGCTCCTCGACCCGACCTCGTATGGCGTGCTGGAACTCGACAATATACCGTTTGCGAATTTCACGGCGAACACGACGTCGGTAATTACTATGGCACCGGTTGGTTTCACCTTCACTGGACGCGTGGGTGATGCCCCCGCGTCCTTGACCACCGCTTGTATAGGTGGGGTCGTCGGGACTGAT
>JAUQYW010000709.1 GCA_030587525.1 Candidatus Sigynarchaeota archaeon
CGATGGCCATTTCCAGGAAATCCTTGATTCGTGCATCGCTGGTCGGGATGATCGTGGCTTCAACGAACGTGTTGTTGACGAACAAGGCCAAGCCCGTGTGCTTGAATCCCGGGTCTACGCCGATGTCGATGCGATTGCATTCCTCGATGCCAGAGTCCATGAGGATCCGGAACATGCGATAGAAGTTCTGGACGTTTTTTTCAGAAAGAGGATATTGCGTGTCATCATACGACAAGATCACCACGTCATCTGGTAACTCCGGCAAATTGGGCCCCTCGGAACCGGTCGTGATGATGATCTCGTCTCTCGAATGCAATTTCCGGTCGAATTTTTTGGGCGAGACGTGCATGAATTTAAAGCCGTCACTCGTCAATTCTTTGCTCAAGAAATAAAAAAACTTGGCGTTTTCGGTCGCCACGCAAATCTTCAATTTGAAGTGCCGGATTGGGAGATTACACCTCTTCTTTTTTTATGTATAAACTGGCAAGATCGATATAAACTCGCCCTGGCTTGCCTCTTTCGGTTTGGTTGAGAATCGTGAGCGCGCGCTCGCCCGCTCGCTGGGTCCATGTTATTTGCACGTCGATATCGGCGTAATATTCAAATAAATTGTTGGCAACAGGCACCTCTATGAATTTCGATTCTTTGGAGTCGTCAGCAATGCCAATGATCGTTTTGGAGGCATTCGTGAGCACGATCTTCACCTGTCGATCCAGCGCTATCGTTTTCAAGCAGCCGAGTTGCGCGGCCATGTCTTGACCCAAATCCCCGGGTTCTTGCGATAGAAATGCTTGTCGCCGATATTGCCTGGTGAATTCATCGAGCACCAGCATGGTCGGAGGCTTGTAATGCGCTTCCAGTGATTCTATGACGCGTCCGTTTAAATTTGTTTCTGCTGCGCCGATAAAATCCTTGAATGCTTTCGAGGAGGCTGCTTCTTGGCCCGGCAAGAACGCGAACGGCAAATTGCGTACAATTTCCTCTTGATTCTTGAAGTTTTTAATTTCGACAGCCGTCAAATTCCCGTGCTTGAACGTCCGCGGGAACCGGGAATCATTATCACCGTTCAAGATCTTAGCAAGTTTCATTGCGAAGTCTCCCGGCTCGTCTGAAAAATATAAGACCTTCCCGCCCCTGGCGAGCTCTGCCACCGCGAGATTGATCGCGATGATCGTTTTTCCCGCGCCACTTTTCCCCCAAATATTCGTGATTTTCATGGGGGCAGTCAACGCGGGTAGCAAGTGGGTGTCCACGGTGCCCATTGTTTTCTGTGCTGCTGGGAAAATAATAACGATGTTCGCATTTATGGATTCTGCATAAACCAATAATAAGGTAGCCATACCGCGGGTTTTCGCAATGAAATCGGTCACGGCCTCTTGAGATTCACGAGAATCCTGGCAATGTCGTTGCGGCGAGCCGCCGTCTTGATCGCCCTTGGATTTATTGAATCTCTGGATACGGGCCAGCCTTGCGCCTTTAATTGGTCAAGGATCGCATCCATGCTTGGCGGGCTGAGCTTCAGCGATTCGCAAATCTCGTGAATGTCGTGCGATAGCGGTGGCATCCCCGCCTCGTCGGTGCATTCACCAAGTAATTTCTTGAGCTCCTGCTTGCCTTGCATGTACATGAAAGCCTTGAAATTGTCCCGGAGTGCCGTGCAAAATTCACCGTCTTGTATCTTCCCGATCCATAATGGTCCCCCAAGTTGAATGTTCGGCGAATTGCATGACGGGCATGCATGCGTGATGGCCATAGCTTTTGTCTCGATGATGGCATGGTCCTTGCATTCCCGGCAGTGGAGAATGTAGCCGAGGTTGTGTTCGAGGTCTTCATTTGCCTTGTTGATGCTGCTGATCTTTTCCAATATGATCTTGACGAAGTGATGCCTCGCGACAGTGATGAGTGGCTTGATCGTGCAGTCGATCTCCATCGCCTTGCGAAAAATGGCCCCGGCCAGGACGCGTGCTGCCATTTCCGCGTGGTAATGGACGTTTCTCAATGGCTTCGATTGGTATTTCCTCAGCGTTGCCTTCATATGAACCCCGCACAAAACAGCCAGATCCGTGGCATTCACGTGGAGCAATCCACGATTATACCGCAGCGCCTTGAGCCCGCTCGTGATGTAATGCATGGGATTCCCAAACGGGTCGATATCGACCACGGCAAATCGACTCTCTTCCTCGATGCCCCTGCCAAATAAAAAGGCGTTGGAGTCCTGTGTATGAATGTCGCACAAAGCGGGCTCGATGTTGTTGAGGGCCACGTTATCCTTGCACGTCCGGGTGGCGGCCGGGTTCAAGTCCACGAAATCGACGTGAATGTTCCCCGGTCCAGCCTCCAGTAAATAACGGATGCCCCTGATGCCCGCTCCGCACATGGCATCGGCGATGGATATGACACCCTTAACCTTTTCCTTCCACGCATGCACTGCCAGCACCGATATGTTCCGGTTTTGCACCATTGCCGGGTTGTAAAACACGGGCATGCCCCTGGTCGGCACGACTTTCTGTTCCCACTTATCGAGGTTCTCTTCTTCACCGTGAGCGAGCTGTTCCTTCGCGGGTAACAAATAAGCATGGATGCGTGCTTTCCCCTCGTCCACGAGTTGGAGTTTCTGCGTCATGGTTCTGCGTCATGGATCAAAAGGGCTTTGCAACCGTTTAACCTTCACGTATCCGATCCGGGGTGCAAGAAAAGCAAGGGAAACCCAGTAATGATACGGGCTTTATGGCTGGTGGCCTTCACACGCACAAATTGCGACATTCTTGTTCATGGCGTGATATAACTTTTCCATTCGCTTGTAAATGGCCAGGAATTCCTTGTACAGCTTGTTGTAGACGGCTTGATGCCCTGCATCCGGCTTGAACACGTTGGAAAACGTGGTGTTCCTTGCGATGTCTTCCTCCTTAATGTATCCAAGCCCCAAGGCCGCGATGAACGCCGCCCCTCGAGCATTGCTCTGGATCGGATTGCTCACCTGCCGGATCGTCTTGCCCATTACATCAGCGAAGATCTGGCACCAGACGTTGCTCTGGGCACCGCCGCCGATGACATTGAGTACTTGCATCTTGCGCTTGATGAATTTTTCCACGTAATGCAATAGCCATCTTGCATTGAATGCAACGCCCTCGAAGATGGCCCGGATTAGGTCTCCCTTGTCCATCGAGAGGGACATGTTGTAAAAACCGCCCCGGATAGAATGGTTATCCACCGGCGCTCGTTCGCCATAGAGCCACGGGGTAAAAATCAAGTTCTTGCTTCCCGGCTTCACTTCCTCGACGATCTTGTCGAATTTCTTGTAGACATCAGGACCCGGTTCCTCGCGGGATAATTCATCCTTGTGATACAAGATGTTGTCGCGCAGGAACGAGAGACATGCCCCGGCGCACTCTTGCTCGTTATACAAGTAATACCGGCCAGGGAGCGCGCCGGGAAGGCTGGCCATGTTATGGAACATGTCCGTTTTCTTGTAAGGAACGTGACAGCTGATATAATCGGATGTGCCAATGTAAAAATACCCGTCATAGTTGGCGATGGCCCCTGCTCCTATCCCCGCCGTGTGCAGATCCGGAGCTCCCACGACGACTTTCGTCTGCTTGTCCAAGCCAAGAATGTCCGCGTTCTCCTTGGTGACGGTGCCGAGCACATCTATCGAGCGTTTCAAGGGGGGGAACTTATCCGGATCGATCCGGAGTGCCTTGATCAACCCGGTTGCATAGTGAACGTCATCGATGCGGCGGGTGTCGGTTATCCAGAACAATTGCATGGACGCGGGCGACGCAGCGATCTTACCCGTCAATTTTACGTTGATGTAATCTTGCGGCTCCAGGAACTTGTAGGTCTTGTTATATATCTCGGGAAGCTGGTCCTTCACGAAAAGAAGGTGGGCAATCGGGTCCTTTCCGCTCAGGGTGGGACCGCCTCCCGTGATCCTGATCCAGTTCAAGACCTTAAGGAGATTGTATCCCGACACCTTGATCGCGCCCCGGTGAAATCGCTCGATCAAGTAAGCGCCTCGGCTATCCATAGCGTTGAATGCATTCATCAAGTGGTTGCCATCCTTGTCCACGGCGACCAAACCGCTGAATTGGCTCGTGTTGCTGATTCCCACGATGTCTTCAACCGGAACATGACCCCGGTCGATCAATTCATGTGTGGTGTGCAGTATGGCATTCCACCATTCGACCGGGTCCTGTTCTGCCTTTCCATCTTCTCCTAAAAAGAGTGGAACTGCCTTGAAAGACCAGTCCATGACCGTTCCATTCGTCGAAACGATCGCCGTCTTAACGCCGCTCGTCCCGTGATCGATGCAGAGGATGCATTTCATATCGGGCAATTTCTTGCACGGTCCCTTTTAATTATCGATCGATGTTATTTCCTGGCTTAATAAAAACTACCATGGTCCATCGTTACGGATTTATTTGTCGTCCGAGTTTATAGAGCTCGATCAAGAGATGCCAAACAAACGCTGGGTGCATGAGCGCCGGCATGAACTTTATTATAAAAAAGCTAAGGCGGATGGCTTTTCATCGCGAGCGGCATACAAGCTCATCCAGATCGAGGAAAAATATGGTATCTTCACGATCGATGGGTGGGTCCTTGATCTTTGC
>JAUQYW010000725.1 GCA_030587525.1 Candidatus Sigynarchaeota archaeon
CGACGAGGTCCAGGCATCGCTCGCGTCGCTGCCTGGTCTCAAGTTCGTCTGGCGCATGTCGGGGACGGCGGATCTCGTGCTCGTCACCCGGTTCAAGTCGATGCGGGATCTCACGAGCTTCAACGCGACCATCCAAAAAATACAGCATGCGAAAGCAGAAACGAACATCGTCGTGAACACGATCAAGGATATCTATGCGGAGGTCTCCAGGAATGCTAAGCAAGGCTAAGCGGGCGGAACTGCAGTTGCAGGTCGAAGGCCATCTGGATGAATTCGTCCTCGCCGTGCGGGAGCGGTTGAAAAAGGGCGCTCTTCGCTGGGGCCATCATCGTCTCGGGGTCAGGGCATATCCCGTGGATGGCGAATTGGACCAGGATCCTGAGGCGGTCGCCGATGCCGTGCTGGAGGGCAAGCCCGTCCCTCGTGGAGGATTTTACATCCTCGACGTGACGTGCACGTGCTGCGACAATGGCGTGCATTTCGTCACGATGCTGTTCAGGAGCTATTCAAAATTCTGGGACGCCTTCTCGGCGTTCTGCATGTACCATTATTCACAATTGAAAAACCTGGTGTGAAGCATGAGGGTCGAAAAGTCGGATCAAGTCTACGCATACGGCACGGAAGTAACCGTCTCCAGGACGGTCGAGGAGATCAGGCACATGCTCGTGAAATATCGTGCCGAGGGATTTGCCCACGTCATCAGCCCGAATCCTGCTGGAGGTGCATACGTGGCATTCGTCATCAATTCGAGGGCTGGCAAGTTCCCGGTGCGTGTGAATGTGCCCCAAATATTCTTGCACGGGCGCTATCTCGAGCGGGAATCCTACCGGGCAGCCCTGCTCATCATCAAGAGTAAATTTACCGAGATCGACTGCGGGGAGCCATCCGAGCTCGTGTTCCTGGCGAATATGCCGAGCCGGGTTCGTGAACAACTCCTGCCACGCGTCGATGATTTACCGATGCTGGAGGACGGTGGTAACCACGGGACATGATCGAAGATCAACAGTCCAGGCCGGACAATTTCTGGTCAGCGTGGACTGGGATCATAAAGGCTCGTTCAGGGGACACGAGGCCATGGAGAAAGGCAAGTATCGGGGCGTGCATTACCACGTCGAAAGCAACGCCCGCACCCAGGTCCAGATCATGAAGATCATCGAGGACTGGCTCGTGAAGCAGGGTGCAACCCGCATCGATCCGAAAGTCCTGGCGATCGGGAACGTGGAATTTCAGCCTGCAAGCGCATCTTGCTGGGAACAAGATGGCAAGTCGACGGTGCTCTGGCTGTCGGGATATAATGGAGCATTGCACGTGGAAACGAACAAGACCCGAACGTTTGCGACCGGCATCATCACGAAACCGATTTTAATCGATATTCTGAAGGGCGTGAAAATCGAGGCCTCGTTTGATGCAAACCACCGCGGTATCGATTGCGAGGACTGCGTGAATGTCGTCACGATGTACACGATCTTTGTAGACGATGACAAGCCCGTGCGGGCGTGTATCAAGGCGACGACGGCCATCGGGGGAGAGGAACCGTGCTCTACCAAGCGGACTGATCCGCATTTCAAGTCAAAGAAACATGGGGGCGACTGAGACAATGAAAACGAAAGGCACGAAGGAATGGGCCGACACCAACGTGAACTGCGTTGATGGCTGCGCGCATGACTGCCGCTACTGTTACGCTAAGAAGCAGGCAATCCGGTTCAAGAGGACGACGGAGCAAGACTGGCATATCATGGCAGTCCGGCCCGATGACGTGGCCAAGGGATACCGTAAGCGTGATGGGCGGATAATGTTCCCGACGAGCCACGATTTGATACCTGCAGATCCGAGTTTTGCATCCTGCATGGTCGTGCTCGAAAAACTCCTCCGGGCTGGAAACGAGGTCCTGGTCACGACCAAGCCACATTTGGACGCCGTGCGGTATATCTGCAATAACCTGGAGCGATACAGGAGCCAGATCCAGTTCCGGTTCACGATCACGAGCATGGATGACGCCGTGTTGAAATACTGGGAGCCTAACGCGCCATCGTTCCAGGAGCGGTTCAGGTCGATTGAATACGCGTGGCATAGCGAGTTCAAGACCAGCGTGTCGATCGAGCCCATCCTGGATAGCTCGTTGCAGGACCTCGAAGCCCTTTACGATACCGTCGAGATCTACACGACGGAGTCGATCTGGCTAGGCACGATGAACCACGTTAAGGGTAGCGTGATGCGCCAGAATGGCGTGAAGCTCGACCCGGCCTCGATCTACCGGCACTTTGTGAACAAGGATGGTTTGGTGCGGTTCAAGGACTCGATACGGAACGCGGTGGGGATAGCGTGATGCAAGAACAAAAATTGGCATTCATCGGGCGCACCTTCAAGCCGATTTACAACAAGGACCAGCAGCTATCCAGGATCGAGCTGGACAAGTACAACGTGGTCTGCATCGATCTGAGCAAGAAGCAGCATTCGTTTATTATATCGAAGTCTGGTGGAGGCAAGTCTTACTTGGCCGGCGTCCTGGTCGAGGAGATGATTCGCTTGATGGAGAATTATGCGGTCGTCGTCGTTGACCCCATGGGCATCTTCAACACGTTAAAATTGGCGAATAATACCCAGGAAGTCACGAAATGGAACGAGCAAGTTCCCGGGGATGTCGTGGCAGTCGGCATGGATCGATGCGTGATCTGGGTTCCGAGTGGTGATAAGGAAAAGTTCCTCCAGGGAACGTATGACCGCGTGTTTGCACTCAAGGCATCCGACTTCTCTTACGGGACGCTGTGCTATGCATTCGACATGGATTTTCTTGAACCTCAGGTGAACTTGTTCAGGAAATGTCAAGCCGAGTTGAGGAAGGAACGAGGGCAGGGTTACGGGCTGGAACAGCTCATCGGGCACGTGCGGGAACACGGGCACGAGCTCGGGTTCCAGGTGCAGACGATCGAGGCGCTGATCACGAAGCTCGATGCGCTTCACGAGTTAGGCATCATCGATGCGAATGCCCCGGAGATCCACGAGATGATATGCGAGGGCAATGCGGCGATATTTGACGTGAGCCAAAGCTCTGGCTATGCCGCGAAAGTCCTGGTCAATTTTCTGGCGGAGAAAATCCTGTCGCTCAGGCGCCAAATCACGAGGATGGTGGTGCAGGCCAAGGTTGACGAGCAGCAGATCGAGAAGCCGGGCTGGTACATCCCGCCGGTCTCGCTCGTCATCGACGAGGCGCACAACTACATGCAACAGAACCCCGTGCTCAAGAAATGCGTGAAGGAAGGCAGGAATTGCGGGATCATGCTCACGGCGATATCCCAGTCTCCTGATCTCACGCGGGATGTCTACGCGAATATCACGCATCTGCTGGTCGGGCCGTTGATCTATGATGATGATATTGCTGCTGTCCGGGCAATGCTGCCAATAGAGACATCGCCGAAAGAATTCAAGCAAAAGATTCACAAGCTCACGAAAGGCGTGTTTCTCTATTTCAACGTTGATGATAAGACCGAACAGCTCATCAAGGTGCGGCCCCGCCGGACGCTGCATCCCGCCATGACCGAGCTTGATGACGAGCGGAAGTATTTCAAGAAAAAGGACAGAGATGAGTCCGAGCCCATCCCGTTTGCCGAGGATTTTCCAAAACTGCACGAGGAAGCATTCTCGACGCTGAGGCGCCATGACAAGGGATACGAGGTTGGCCAGGTTCGTAACATCGTCGTGAAGGGCACGGGCGTGCGCGGTCGTGTGCGGATCCTGGAGAAATCATTCGTGACCCTCCCGAAGCTTCCAGATTCGTTCTTGATGCTCGACACGGCCACGAATTCACGGGCTGCAGCCATCACGAAATTAAACGGGTTCTATCCTGGAAATCCAATTTTAGAGAACGAGCCGCTCGTGCTGTTGCGACTCGAATGGGTGAAATAAACGATGCAAATAGTGACGGTGAACCTGCAGAACATCTACATCGAAACGCTTGATAAGCTGCATGAAAATGGCAGGTTTCCAAGCCGTTCCGAAGGCATTCGCATAGCCATCCGCGCGTTCTTGAAGCACGAGCTAGAGATGGTCGAGGGATTGCTCGATCTCGTCGAGAAGGACGCGGATATCGTGGTGAGACCAGCACCTGAGCGGAAGAAGCGGGTCGACATGCGAGCAACAGGCCTCAGGTGCAGCAACATCGACATGCAGCTTTCAGATGAGAAAATAGCGAGTATTAAGAATCAATTAGGGTTTTGAACATGGTAGAAAGCGAGAAAGAAACGCAAGATAAAGATTGCTGTAATGTTTGTGGTAAGCCCCTTGGAGTTGCTATCGTCTACAACGGTCCTCCAGGCGGTATCCAGGATGCATTAAAAGCAGGCATCAAGGGAATGCATGCACATCCAGAATGCATTAATGACAAGTCAAGTAGAGCGGAACCCGAAGGGAAGAACGACCGGATCCTAGGAACTGGTCTAGAGAACTTCGTCAAGCCCGGTGATGGAAACCAGGAACCAAAAGCCGACCCGGATCCCGAGGGGCTGTCCATCGACCCGGAATTCTCCAAGTTGATACAGCCATTGACGAGAGAGGAATATGGTGGGCTGGAGAAGTCCATCGTCGAGCACGGGTTTGATCCGGCGCTTGGGAAGATCATAACGTGGAAAGATCACGGCAAGATCATCGTTGATGGTCATACCAGGTATAGAATATGCCGTGTCCACGAGAAGCCGTACGAGTTCGAGGAAAAGGAATTCGCAAGCCGCGATGAGGTCAAGATCTGGATCATCAACAACCAGCTCAACCGCAGGAACCTGACGCCAGAACAGCGTGCGTACTTGATCGGGAAGCGCTACGAGAGTGAGAAAAAGGATGTCGGGGCTCCTGGGGGGAGTGAAAATGCCGCGAGTCACGGCAGCCAGCGAGTGATGAGCCGGCTGGAAAATAATGGTGTAACTTTTACACCCTTGGTGCCGGGGGCCAATCCGGTGCCAAAGCCGGGGGAGAAGCGCAGCAAAACATCGCAAAAACTCGCGGATAAGGCAAAGGTTTCGGAGAAGACAATTCATAATGCCGCGGCATTCGCGAAGGCCATCGATGCCATCGCGGCTAACACGGGCATCCAACCGCAAGCCATCCTTTCCCGGGATATGGCCGCAACTCAACAGATCGTGAAAGATGTCGCCAAGATGCCGAAAGAATCGCAGCAGAAAGTGATGGAGAAGATCAAGGGCTCCAAGGGTATGAAGGCATCGCGTGACGTGGTGAAGCAGGAGAAGCAGGAGATCAAGCGTGCCGAGATGGTAGAACGCCTGGAGAACCTGCCGAAAACCAAGGCGAGCACGCAACTCGTCATGCAAGGCGATTTTCTCGACGTGGCCATCGAGCCCGCGTCGGTCGATCTCGCCATCACCTCGCCGAATTACAACCTCGATAAAAAATATGGCGAGGCAACCGACGATTTCGCGGCCTACAACCTGTATCTCGATTTCACGAGGAAATATCTTGAGAAGATCTTCGCGCTCCTGAAGGATGGTGGCAGGCTGTGCTTGAACGTGCCGCTCGACACGAATAAAGGTGGGCACCATGCCGTGTGTGCCGCGGTCACGACGATCGCCCAGGAGGTCGGGTTCCAGTACCACTCGACGATCATCTGGAACGAGTCAAACATTTCAAGCGGGACCGCGTGGGGAACATTTGCGAGCGCGAAGGCCCCGTGCATCATCTCGCCGGTCGAGGTCATCATCATCTTGTACAAGAAAGACTGGACGCGGGCAGAAGGCACGTCGAGCATCTCCGCGGACGAGTTCAAGCAATGGGCGAAGGGCATGTGGACGTTCAAGGGCGAATCGGCGACCAAGGTGGGCCACCCGGCCCCGTTCCCCGTGGAGCTACCTGACAGGTGCGTCAAGTTATTTTCCTATGTTGGCGACACGGTGCTCGATTCATTCCTTGGCAGCGGCACGACGTTGGTGGCCTGCGTCCAGAATAATCGAAAGGGCATCGGTGTCGAGATCAACGCGGAGTTCTGCTCGCTGGCAAGGGCCCGCGTGCGGGAAGCGGAAGCCAGCATGGCCAAGGAAAAAGATTCGAAGTGAACATCATGGACGCGATCGTGAAGACCAGGTTCGACCCGGGTCCAGCATTCATCGAGCACGTCACGCGTGTCTCCCTCACGCGGATATCGGTGTTGCTGCAGTACGGGCAAGGCAAGGACCGGACATCCATCCCCTGGCAACTGCACGATCTCGAGAAACTGCAGATAATCGGCAACGAGTCGGCAACGATGAAACTGGTAAACGAGGTTCGGCCGAGCAAGTACGAGAGCGTTCGCACGTTCACTTTGATAATGATCAAGGACGGGGCCTCGACCATGACCAAGGACGGGACCTTCGTGATGGAGCATGGCGTCGGCACGATGTTTGGAGCGGTCGAGGACGTCGATTCGTTGGAAATCGATTGAGGCGCATGGACGACGAGCAACGAGCAATTGAAAAACCAGGTCCGGATCGACTGCTACCTGGCAGTCATCGAACGGTTCAGGATCGAGAATCCCGCGGCCCATTTCGAGGTCGTCACGGCAACTGCACGGAGCAGCCTCGCACCCGATTGGCCGTTGTTGAATCTCGCGAAATCTAGGCGGATCTCGTTTGCAGAATACCTGGCACGGCTGGAAAAAAAGCTGCGGGCATCTAGCAGGGCGCAAGCTCGATTAAAAGAATTGGCTCTGGTCGTGCGCGAGGGGACGACCATGTTCCTCGTCTGCTACGAGAAAAATCCTGCAGAAAAAATGGAAAAACAACCCAATAATTGCTGCATCGCTCCCCTTGATTTCGAGGCATGGGAGAATTGTGAATATTGCCACGTTGATACAAAATCTGGTTATATTCTCTGCAATTCTCCCGATGGTGAATGCAATCAATTATTCGATAGCGAATATGGCGAGGACGAGCCACCAGAATATTTTTAGAAGGAACGGAATTCACGAATACATAAAAAGGGATAAAATCATGGCAAAACCAAACGAAATGATGAGCATCGAGGAGCATCACGCAAAAATGAGCATCAAGGAAAAGATCATCGACGTTATCGAACGAAATTACTCTCAAGGTAATGATGTCGAAGTACACCCTTACAGCCGTGCCGAGGGTCCTGCGACGCAGATCATTTTCACCCGGTATGAATTTGATTCGATGCACCTCGCAGGGATCTTCAGGTATTGGGGACTCAAATGGGAAGAATGGGTGGTGGAGTGGAACGTGCAAGCCTTGAGCAACAAGCGGGTGCGCGTGTTGCTCTGGATCAAGGACGAACCCAAACCGAAGTGAAACAATGGGAAAAATCATCGTCAAGCACGGCCTGGATCACGCCACCATGGTCGCCGTGAGTAGGTTTATCAATGCAACGCAAGCCACGAGGCTCGGAACAGCATACGAGATAGACCACGGCGAGATCCCGCAAAGAATAGTTACTGCAGTCACGCGGATCGAGGGACTGCAGTCACAAGCGAGACCACGGTCACAAGACGAATCGTGCTTGCCCGATGATGTTGTTTACATGTTCAAGTTTTTTCAAAAACAATCCGAGCGGCTGGATGTTTCAGACGAAGAGAAAGAGCGTTTTAAAACTATTTTGATGCGGGTGAAGCGGATACGAGCCTTGATGACATCGACATAGACAACTGGGGAAAGCCTAAGCAGAAAAAAGAGACTTCGGTCACGAGCGAGACTCCAGTCACGAAGAGCGAGACTCCAGTCACGAGTGATGAGACTTCAGTCACGGAGGTCGCCGTTAAGACCCGGGTCACGAGCGAAACTCCAGTCACGCGTGTAACTCCAGTCACGGGCGAGACTCCAGGCACCAGGAAAGGTCGACGGAAACGCGTGCAGGATCGTGAAATGGATGATTCACGATCTTCCGATATACCTGCAACCATGCCCAAGATCCTCACCCCGATTGTTCTGGCCGGGGAAATCCGGGCCTCGACGCTCGGGATAGCAGGGGAGAAGTCATGCCGAAACTGGTTGCTCCACCATGCTGGCAAAGGAAACAACGTTGACACGATACGGACTGGAGAATTGGATTATCTCATCGAGATCTATCGAAAACTGAAATCGGAGGGATTTGAATGAAAAAAGGCACAAAAACGATAAACAAAGCCCGGTATGACAAATTACGAGAACGATATCGTTTGCTGCTTTTGCTTTCTCAACAATTCGAATTTGCATCCCGTCAGATTGTGGTGAAGTGAAACGAGCAAGCAACCTGAACACGAGTGCCCGCGGTGCACGAACAAGTGCCAACCCGGGATCCACGCCCTTGGATTTCCGGAGGGCCTCCTGCGTGAGGCCTTGCTGGGCATGCTCGACAAGAATTGCACGTTAAAGCGGTAGGTGAATTGCCACGGCCGACGAGCACGAGATCGAGATCATCGAGGAACGCGACGGCATCAAGAAGCGGTTCAAGATCCCGGCAGGCAGGTTACCACCGCCTTCCGACGACTCGGCGTGGAAAAAGCAGCGAGCATGGTATCTGAAGTTCGATAAAAAACGACTTGGAGGATAGCAATGAAAATCACGATCGATCTTGACGGGATAACCATCGACCGGCTGAACCTGGTTGCCAAGAAGCGCGGGAAGCGCCTGGAAGGCGTGGCGATCCACGCCATCGCCGGTTATTTGCGGCGGGTGAACCGGACAGAGAAATTGTGGAAGTGAAGAGCATGTGTGACAAGCTTAGATACGAAAATCCCCGGATAGACAGGTGCCTGGTCGAGGCCATCGAGCAGATCAACGCTGGTGGTGAATTTCACACGATCGCGTCGTGCTGCGGGCACGGGCGATATCCACCGACGATCATCGTCCGCGACAGGAACGGGCATTACTACGAGTATGTTTCCAAGCAGCTCGTCGACAAGGCCAAGCGGCACAGGTATTATCGCCGGGATCCGTTCGGGTTCTATTACGTTGGCCAGATAGACCTGCAGAAATGCCATTGGCTCGACGAGAACAACATTTGCTGCCACCCGAACGCGGACCCGCCCTTCTCGCAGAAATGTCCCGAGATTCCCCATCTCCCGAACGAATGCTCGAAATATTCGGCCACGGGAATGAACGTGGATTTCGAGCTGATCGCGGTGCCCGGGACCGAGGAAGACCTTGACGGGGATGATTGAATGGACGCGAAAAAGGAATGCGGCCGGTTTGGTTTCCTGGACGGGTATGGCATCTGCAAGATCACGCATTACTTGTGTGACACGAGCCTGGAATGGGGAATTTGTCCGATCCATCCATTCCCACGCTGGTTTAAGGCATTACTGGGAGACAAACGTGAATGCGAGTGGTGTGATGGTCGATTTCCGCTCGGCCAGACATGCGCCGGATGCACGCGCTTGAAGGTTACAAGTGGCAATCATTTCTGCAGCATTTGCAAGGTGGACGTTGATGCCGATCACGAGCACTGCAACATTTGCGGGAAGGTGGTGGATTGGACGCAAAATATTTATCATTCGGTTGATGGCACCAATATGGATGTCTTGGATGCAATACGAGCAAACAAGCGCGGCTGCTGGGCGCACATCAAGTGCTACAGAAAAAATCATCCTGGTGAGTAACGATGCAGACCGAAAAGAAGCCCTGGCTTGCGGAACGGAAAGTTTGCGGCGCGTGCATGGTGCCCGGCCGGGCGGAAAAAGGGCCTCCCTTGTGCAAGACGTGCTCGCGGAACCCGTTGAATACCGGGAGGCGCTTGCCTGATTGGTTCAGTTCAAAAATTGGTGATAATGGCGATTGCGGGAACTGGGCCATAGCATTCCAGCGGAGGCACGGCGGGAATTTGTTTGCCGTGTGGGACGCGGGCGATGGCGAGGACGAGGTGTTCGACCCCCCGATCCTCGGGCACGTGTGCGTCGTGCTGGGTGACCTGGTACATGACGTGTATGGCGCCTTTGAATTTCAAGCCTATTATGAGGCGGTGTTCAATCGCTGGCTGTATTATCCCATGGACATCGAGCCCATAGACGAGATCACGATCTTCGAGCGGCTGGGCAAGACGAGCGAGGCCCGCATCAATGAATTGATGGGGGTCGTGTGATGTCCATGACGAACGATTTCCGGCGCTATTGTCGCCGTTGCATCCACGATCGGTTGAATGGTGGCGACGAGGCCGCGTGCCGTGCGGGATGTTACCGGAGTGGCTTGCGAAACAACACGTGGCCACGATTCAAGGAAAAGGTGTGACCATGGAGAAAGTATTGAACAGCGTGCTCGGCGACACGCCCGATGGCCGCCTGGATGCCATCAAGCTCCTGCAAGACGAGCATTTCATATTTTCCGTGTGGCCATTTTACAAGTCGCCACGGCGCCGTGAGAAGCTTGCACGGGCAGGCATTCACGAATACGTCGACCACGCGGGCCCCTTGATGCTCGACTCGGGCGGGTTCCAGATGGTTCGGAAGTCGATCGACTTGAAGCCAGAGGACACGCTGGATATCTACACGAAGGCCAATCTTGGCAGGAAGGACCTGGCGATCTCGCTCGATTATTGCCCGCGGCCGGATGACCCGCCAGCGACGCGGATCGAGAAGATCCGGCGCACGAACGCGAATTATTTGCGGATGGTCGAGCAAGATAAGCACGTGCTCCACGTGGTGCATGGCTGGACGCGCAAGGAGCTGGAGCTGAGCATGTCGGTCATCGAAGGGCCGACCAGCGTGGGAAACGCGCTCGAGGTGAATTGAATGCCGAAGATTCTCAACTGCAAAACGTGCAACGTCGAGCCAATGCTGGCGCAAATCATCCAGGACGACATCAAGGTCCAGGATGCGCTGTTCGTGGCGTGCGAGCAATGCGTGAAGATCCACGAGCGACACGTGAATCTGCGGGAGAAATTGATAAAGGCACGTGAACGAAATCCCGCGGTTTTTTATGGGGGCCACAGGAAGGCCGCGAAAGCGGCAGCCCGGGTGAGGAAACTGAGAAAGCTCTGCAATTGGCCTGCATTGGTGGAGCTCGCCTTGCAAGATGAGGCGGTGGATTGAAACGTGGCACGGGATTTCTGCCAGATCCGGGGTCGCGGGCAGCCACACTGCAAGCAACCGGTGTATATCACGATCAAGGTCCAGGTGTTCCATCCAGACACGCTCCGGAGGACCTGGAACACCTGGCGCCTGTGCGAGGACCACTATGCCGAGTTCGCGGCCAGGAAAGGAGAAGGATACTATTGCTGGTATCGGGAAAAAGGCGATGAAGGAAACGCCCAGGTGATTCAATATCGAATAATCGGGTGATCGAAATGAAAGCATGGTTCATAGCTCCGTGCCGCCGTTGTGGCGAGCTATTCATCGCCAGCACGGGCACGGGCGTGAAAAAGTGCTTGAAGTGCAACAAAACGATCCAGCTCTATAAATCGTCGAAGGGCAGCAAATCCCGGGTCCTGAGGGTGAATGTCATCAGGGATTTCGACACGTTCGACCAGGCATCCGACGCGCTCAGGATGCTCAAGGTGCCTGAAAATTTACGAAATACCATATAGATCGACAGCATGGAGTGATTAGAATGCCAACAGCCTATCAGAACGCGTTAAAGAGAAGGCGCGAGCAAGAAGAGAAAGAAAAAAGAAGCAAAGTCGTGGTTCATATCAGGACTGATTCATGTTGGATTTGGTTTGAACGAGACGATATTACCCCTGAGATCCACGCCGCGATAACCGGAAAGTATCTATTCTTTTCCCCCGTGAAAGATATCTTGGTTGGAATTGCTATGGATGAGCTACGGGGAAGCGGCTTCTACCTTGCAAAAATCAACAGTGAACAACGAACGGAAACAGATTCCGTTCTTTGCTTGTATTATTCCGATGATTCACGAAAGCACGAACTAGCCGCGAAATATGGAGCGTGGCAAAATGTGCGATATCGTTACTGGAAAAGTAACGAGGACACGAGAGCAGGAATCTATTCCCCACAATATCTCGAAAAAAAGAAGGACTAAATCATGGGTGTCGCCAGGAATGTGGAAAAACTTGGAGATGTTTTAGATGGCAAATAATGAAAACGATAAGGAAAAAGAACAAGAAAAGGCCGCCGGGAAAGATTGGTCGCAGTACCTGGAAGTTACTCGAAAGATGATTATTTCCCTTAACAACGTGGCCATTAGCACGAAAAGCCCATTGAGGTTTTACGCGGCAGTGATGGAGAAACTATTGGTCGAATTAAATAGGATCCGCTTGGAAGTACAACATATCTGGAACTGGTGGGACCAATTTGAAACGATTGTAGGTGGAAAAGAGGGCCAAACGAAAAGGAAGGAATTGGAGGAAGAAAGGAAAACCATCGCAACAATCTCGGCAGAATTTGCAAAGGAATTCAAGGCCGTTATAAAAAAGGTTCCCTCATTCAATATTGAAGGACCAAAACCAGAAATCGAGGGTCAGGACTGGGCCTACAACATCGAGACGAATATTCTCTACCTTAGGAACAAGGACGAGAGATACGATGACGACATCAAAGCCATTAAGAAAGAACTCGAGGCCATCAAGAGGAAACTCAAGGATAATAAAGCAGCCGTCGCGAAAAAGAAATGAAGACGTGTTAGAATGATTCTCATCTGTCCAGGCAAACCAGGGAAGCCGTGCGGGGCGCACCTTCTATGGAACGGGACTGGACAGCGGAAGCGCTGTCCGTATTGCGGGCACAAGTTCGCGGTTCACGTGAAGGTTGGCTGGCGCACCGGTGATGGGAAGCCTCCTGCATTGCCGCCGTCGAAAACTCCAGGTGGCAGGAGCAATGTCAACACGGGAGTGGTTGTCAAGCACGATGGCAATGGCAGAGTTGCGGGGAGCGTCCAAGCACCACCGGGCACGGGGTTGGCTGGTAAAACTGCGTCCACGAAAAGTCAACTGGACGCGAACCACGGGCGCCCCGCGGGCTTGCCGGAAGGCCCATCGGGCGAAAAAGTCAACTTGCCAACGGCTGTTGGGATTGGAGAGACGGGCGATAAAACTGCGTCCAAAACGCGTCCAGATTCACACGAAAATCCTCCGCCATCAGCGAGGAATGCCGCGCCAGCCACCAGCGACGATGCCAATGGGCGAGCTGGCGGGAGCGTCCAAGCACCACCGGGCACGGGGTTGGCTGGTAAAACTGCGTCCACGAAAAGTCAACTGGACGCGAACCACGGGCGCCCCGCGGGCTTGCCGGAAGGCCCATCGGGCGAAAAAGTCAACTTGCCAACGGCTGTTGGGATTGGAGAGACGGGCGATAAAACTGCGTCCACGAATTCCCATGAAAATCATCCACAATGCAGCGGGAATGCCGCGCCGGCCACCAACAATGGCACCGGGGGCAAAGTCAACTCGGTGGACGCGAATTCGCAAGTTGCTGTCAACTCCAGCGCCGGGGCATCGAGAGTGCCAGCGGCGCTCCCGAGAAAAATACCGTCCAAGCTCGAGTTCAAGGTCGGGATACAGTTGTGTTTGCAACGCAAGCGCCAGTTCCAGATCGCCACGAACCTGGGCATCGACAGGGGACGGCTCAGTCGGATCGTCAAGGGAATGGTTGATGATGGCATTATTTTCAAGCAAACATCGTCGCATTGGAACGTGAAGGCCCGGCGGTGGGAAGTGCATGAGCACCGGGGCTTTTATGATCCAAATCCTGTATATTTTCCGCCCGCGCGGAAAATGGAAGCGGATGCAGGTGGCACCTTGCGCAGGCAGGAGATCGTCGCGGCAAATGTCCCACGGCGCCTGGCACCGATCGATGCCTGCAAGGTGGAATACAAGCGGCTCCGGGACACGTCGAAGGTCGAATGGTGGTCGAACGGGACGAAGCACGTGTGCATACGGGACTGGCAACTCGGTTTTTGGGCATGGCGGAACTATCAGCTGGCGGATTACAAGGTTTGGCTGTTTCCTGGATACATCGAGATCTTTCCGTATGGGAAGGGGCCCACGAAAGAAGCAGCCCTGACGGATTACGACAACTTCGTGCGCTCGGTGCAAGGGCTCATCGAGCAATTCACGGGAGAGCGCGTGAAGTTCAAGGAAATCGCGTTCGAATCGAAACGGCAGATGGAGGTGTCCGTGGAGCCCGAGACACCGCCAGCCGTGCATGGTGAGGCGCTCGATGAGAAGGAATGCAACTCGCCGCGGCACTGGCAAAAGAACACGCTGCAATTCAAGGGTCCTGGTGCCTTCGATCAGGCCGTGCAGAGAAAGGAGTTGAACAACGCGGTCGTGGAGCACGGCAAGGAGATCAACGACTTGAAGCTCGCCATTCCCGGGCTCCGTGGCGAGATGCATCAAGGGCTCAACGAGATCAAGGAGTTGGTCGTGTCGGATGGAAAATCCCGGGCAGCCATCGATAGCAACCAGCAAGCCAAGCTAGAAAGCGTCGACGTGCGGCTCGAACGCATGGAAGGCTCGTTCTCTAAGTTGGTCGACACGATCAGCAGGAAAGTCGATGAATTGGTGTCGAAACTTGGTGAAATTGGCGGTCCCGTTTAGGCACGCCAGCACCTGATAAAAACAACACACGCGGAGGTATGGTATGGAAAAACAGAAATCGGACGAGCAAGAACGCCTGCTCCGGAGGTATGGCAAAATAATAGATGAGATAGACGAAGTTGAGCACGACAAAAAAGAGCTCGATACCAAGAAGTAATTTTTTTATTCTTTTTTTATAATGTTGTCATTCATGTACACGCCCTTGTACACGGGGAAAGGTTTTATTCCGAAAAAACAAAGTGTTTCGCGTGATCGATAAGAAATCGATCCACTAACGAGTTGTTTTCCTTCACGGGGAATGTTGTATGTCTGGGAATGCTGACGTTTTCAAAAGTCGCCTTGCGCAATTAAAAAAAGTGCTCGAACGCGATGGAAAGATGCCCGAAAACTTGTTTTATGCAGCATTGCAGCTCGATGAAACGAAAGAATTGAAAGCTGGTGTTTCCGAGCTCCTAGACAAGCATCAATTCAAAGTAAAGAAAGGTTACATTTTCCTTGCGAACGAAAACGAGGATCGCCAAGCAGTAGTCAAAGATTTCCTGAAGGATGCTTTTGAATTTCTCTTGAAAGCCTTCGGGGTCGAAAAAGCGCAGCTCGTTCCAAAAAAATCGCAAGAACAGAAGCCATCAGCTGCGCTGAGATTGTTCGAGATGCAAGAGGCTTTCGAGTTGACGATGAAAGACCTGGACAGCATCGACACGAGCACGCCATTGGAAAGCATCGTGCACGTGGCACCAACACCGCCTGATTCCAGTGCCGATGAACTCGAACAAAAACCGGCCAATATCACGGCGACCGCGGATGTAGTAAAGAGAGTCCAGGCCTCGGGAGGCACTGAAAAAGCCCCTTCTATGCCAGAAGAATCCACGAAGAAGCTGAGCCCGCCTGCGATTCCAACCCCGCCTGCCCAGCCATCAAAGATACCCACGAAGGAGGAACAGATTGCCGTCGCTGCCGGAGAACAAGCCAAGCCTAAATCGGTTCCGAAATTGATTTTAACCGCGCCCAACCTGGTTCCCTCCCCTCCCAAACCGGCCCCTTCGGCTCCGGCCGCGGTGCCATCCCCGCCAGCGCAAGAAACGAAGATCGTTCCCAAACCGCCTGCGGAAGCAATCACCTACGAATATTATGTTTGCAGTCGGTGCGGTGCTGAAATCAGCAAAATGGAGATCCGTCAGGCTGGTGTGTATCTGGAATGCCCCCGGTGCATGTTCAACTTTTCCAAGGGAGAAGCGACGATTATCCATAAAAAGCCCGCTGAAACCACGAAACAAATTGCTGCAAGTACTGGAGGCGGAATGGCAGAAAAAGATGCTACAACTATACCATTCGACTTGTTTTCTGACAGCAAACCCGACGAATCGCTTATCCGGCCTAGCGATCTGTTCAAGGATCGCCAAAAAGAAATGAAAAGCCAGCAACAAACGGAAGCGGGTGCACAAGAATCAGGCACGATTCGTGTAAAACCAAGAGCGATTACTCCAAGGGATCGTCTTGTGCGTCCCTCCGAATTCTTGGGATTGAAACCGAAGGATGCAAGTTCCACGCAGATTCAAGCACGAGAATCGACACAAGAAAATCCTACTACATCGCAACCTATTCCCGAACCCAAGAAAGTTGACCGCCTCGTGAAACCTTCTGATTTACGAGAAGCTGCTCTGGAAAAGAAGGCAACCGAAGGTCAATGTCCAAAGTGCGGTTCCACCAAATTTGCGAAAGTCCAGGACCGAAGTAAAATCATAAGCTATAATCCGTTGGTGTTCGGCTACAAGAAGAAATGCATGAACTGCACTTTCGAATTCGGTTGATCCTTCCCGGAGTTAATCCTATTGATGTACGATGGAATCAAGTCGTACCTTATTCTCCTTCATTGAAACTTGCCACGATGTACAGCATCAATCCAACCGGAACCTTTTTTAGAAAATATTGCTCTAATTTACTGAAAAACCGGGCTAACCTCGTTGAAAAGATGGAAATAAATGGGGTCACAAACAAAAATGTTCCACCACTTTCAATCTTGAAGCCTTCATGTTCAAATAATTGCTTATATTTTGTGAGCCCCAACCGGGTCACGTGGAGATGCCCCCAGCCTGGCGTTTTTCCCACGACATCCCACGTTCGTTCAATCAGCGTGAACAAGGGATTGCCGAAATTTGGAGTCGTCAGAAAAACTTTCCCTGAAGTTCCAAGGATCTTCTTGAAGTTCTGGATTGATTTTATCGGATCGGCAAAGTGCTCGATAGCATCGATGCATATGATTACATTACACCGGATAGAATCGAACACGGGCTCGTTTTTCGTGATGTCAGCGGTAACAAATCGACCTTCCAGGCCGTATTTTTTGAAATATTTATTTCCGAATTGCACCATTTTTTCAACAACGTCTATACCAATTATGTTAAAACCTCGTCTTGCAAAAAATGAAGCAGCAATGCCTGGCCCGCAACCGATGTCGCAAATAACATGTTCTTTTCTTGTTCCCTTTTCGTAGAGCTTCAAGAGATTGTACATCACATAGCTTGTTCTCGATAATCGCCAAAATTTCTGGAGTTTATTTTTTCCGAAAAAAGCCCTTAACTCGAACGAAATAATCTTCTCGAAATTTTTGGCAAACTCTTCCATGGTTGTCCATGCCTGGTTAATGGTCATGCAGCGTGAATAGGCTGGTTTTTTCGGGATATTTTGCAGCTAATAGGATAAAGAGCGGGTGAATTGTTTTCTCATTTAGGTCCGGTCATATAAATGCTTTTTAGCATTTATCCTTGTTTTCGATAACCTTTCTGAAAAGGAGTATTTGATTCTCGATCAATGCATATGCATCCAATGCCTCTGCGCGATTGACGATTAGAATCGTGTCCTTGTAGCAAGAAATGGATTGCGTCACATTGATGTTTTTATAAGCTAGAAGGCCATGAAGATAGGACACCACGCCTGGAACTTCCACGATTTCTTCGGGACTGATCAAGATGATGCCCGATTGGTTCTTGATGGACTGGATCACGCTTTTCGCGGTGAACAGCGCAAGCATCCGTCCTTCGAGGGATTGATCGGCGATGATCGTGAAGGTGTTATTCCCTTGTATCAAGTGGAAAAATCGTGCATTCTTTACAAGGTTGAACACGTCTTCCCTGCACCGGAGCAAGGCTTCCTCGCTGATCGTGAACACGACGAGATCATTTTTCAGCTCCAGAACGGTTTTTGCCAGGATCTTCGATATTTTTTCTTCGAGGAGGTCCTTTTCCTTTTTCAAGTCATCGGCATAGCGTATCAGCGCTGTTTGTATGGAATCCAAAGAGATCGGTTCCGAATCCTTTTTTTGGAGAAGAACCTTCACGTCATCATAGATGTTCTCGGCCAGCGCCTTGTAATTGATGACGTTCTGCTTCAAGGCGTCGATCATCGAGGGTCGCGTCCATATGACTCGTCTAGTTGCCTCGGCAATTGACAATTTCTCCATGCTTATCCCGGCGTCAATGGATAAGGAGAACCTTGTCTCGAAAACTAATAAAATTTATTGTCGATAGTGCTTTGTTGCTTTGAACATGTTAGATCTGGTTTCCATCCCAACATCTCAACTTTTTTTTCTGATCCGAGATTTATATTCTATGAGCGACCATGGCAGCAAATGTTGGCCTCGACGACCCTATCAAGCACGTTCAAGATTCCATCTCCCAGTCCTTGCAGAATGCCTTGAAAGCCCTCGGGATTAGTTATGGGGAGATCACGTTCGAGATCCCGCCAGATCCAAAATTCGGTAACTTTTCAACGCCCTTGTGCATGGGCCTCGCTAGAACCTTGAAAAAAAATCCACGACAAATTGCGACCGATGTAAAAGGCCAGCTCGATAAGATAAAAATGGACCTGGTGTCGAAGGTGGAGATCGCGGGCGCCGGGTATTTGAATTTTTACTTGAATTGGGAACAGTTTATCCGGATTGTTCACGAACTAATTGTAACCCAGGGTGACAACTATGGCCACGTGAACTTGGGGAAGGGTAAAAAGGTAGTCGTCGAGCACACGAGCGTCAACCCGAACAAGCCCATTCATCTTGGAACTGCACGGTGCGCGGTGCTCGGGGATTTAACGGGCCGGTTGCTCAAGATGGCTGGATATAACATCGAGATTGAAAATTACATCGATGATCTTGGTCGCCAGGTCGCCGTGATGTTGCACGGGTATCAGCACTACAAGGACGCGGTCGAAAAAAAGCCCGGGGATAAGGATGATTATTATCTCGGCCTCGTGTACGTGAAAGGTTCCGAAGACACGGATGAAAAGGAAGGCGGCGAGGAACTTGTTCGCGATCTCTTGCATAAAATGGAGGATCCGGCAACTGCAGAAAACAAGCTCGCAAAGGAGCTCGTCAACAAGGCGCTGAAAGGCCAACTCGAGACTATGTGGCACATGAACATCTTCTACGACGTTTTGATATGGGAACGGCACATCATCGCGTCGGGTTTGTTCGCGCAAGCGATTGAGCTCATGCAGAAGAAAAACCCGAAAAGTTGCTACAAGATTCTTGATGGTCCGGATAAGGACTGCATCGTGCTGGACATGTCCAGTTTTGGTGACAAGTATATGCAAGATAAAAAGCCATACAAGATCATCGTGCGGTCCAACGGGGTTTCAACTTACACGGGAAAAGACATCGCATTCCAGATGTGGAAGTTCGGGGAGGCGAGTGGCTATTTCAAGTACCTTCCTTTCACGACGCAACCGAATGGCCAGGTGCTGTACACCACGGAAATCGAGAATGTCCAGGAACGAAAGAAGAAAAAAGGAGCCGGCAAGGAATTTGGGAAGGCCGACCGGGTCATCAACGTGATCGGGTACGAGCAGAAATTTCCGCAAGAGGTCGTGAAAGCATCCTTGAAAGTGCTCGGCTTCGAGAATCACTACGAAAATTCGCATCATCTCTCGTTCAAGCATGTATGGCTTCCCGATCAGAAATTTTCGGGGCGGAAAGGCACGTGGGTCGGCTTCCATGCGGATGCCGCGATCGAAAAAGCAATCGAGAAAGCTTTAAACATCATCAAGCAGCAAAATCCGGACATGGCACCCGCCGAGCAAGAAAGTATCGCGAAAATCATCGGCACCGGCGCGATCAAGTTCTACATCGCGAAATTCGATACAGAAAAGGATATCACGATCATATGGGAGGATCTGCTCAATTTCGAGGGCGATGCTTGCCCGTACGTTCAATACTCGTGCGTGCGCGCGCAAAGCATCCTGAACAAAGCAAAGGAAGCCGGTATCGAGATCCCGAATGAAAAAACCGTGCTCGACACGAGCGCGATCAACACGCCGGAAGCGGCGGCCTTGTTCTTCGCCCTCGCTCAGCTTCCGAACAAGGTCGCCATGATTTCCGCGACACTTGCTCTCAATCAAATTCCTCAATATGGCCTCGACATTGCAGATAAATTTAACAAGTTTTACCACGAATGCCCAATTTTGCGTGCGGATGTTCCAGATAGAACGCGAACTGCCCGATTACTCTTGGTCCAAGATGCAATACGAGTCCTCAAGCAGGTCTTGTTGAACTTGATGGGCATCGAAATTCCCGCAAGAATGTAATCGTGGAAACGGATACGTTATTCTCTTACTTGTTTTTTTAGATGCAGTCGAAAATGTGTACAAAGGGAAAAAAAGGCGCCAAGGACGGGCTCATTTCGCCTGCTGACGAGCTCTTCTTTCATTGCGACTTCGCTTGACCAGGATTATTGTCAATATCACGACTATAGACCCTAGCATGCCCGCAAGCGCAATAACTTTCATAATAACATCTGGATATACCACATCCCTGTAATATTCGCCGTAGGAATAATTTACTATCGGATATGAACAGTTGAATTGATATCCAACGGATGCGTTGGCGCTGTCATTTATGAAAAAGATCGTTAGATATAGAGGAAATTCATTGGTTTGATTGAATGCAAGTGTTGCATTTTGGGTGCTGTTGATGACTGCTGTTACCTCGGCAACCGTATCACCAAAATTTGCTGCGATGCCGAGCGTGAGGGCAACACCAAGAATGGTTGGATTTGTTAAATTCGTTGCGTTTACTTGAAGATTCAATGTATTTTGCGATGGGACAGTAATTTTATACCAAATCGGTGCAGCGGGAGAAACGTTCCCCGTCATCAGCACGCCGGCACACCCTTGCGGGAAGCACAAGAATCCGATTACCACGAGTGGAATGAGGCTCGTGATATACTTGGAAGACTTCATAGATAGTGAAAATTATTTTCTATTTGATAAATTTATCCTTTTTCTTCATGGAACTCGACAAATATCTGCTATCGAGGGAATGCTTTGATTCGGGGTTTCGTGATCATGCATTCAAAATGCCCATTTGAGTGGGAAATTTTATAAATGTGCTTATCAAGCATATAAATAACGTGTTTGTAATACCGTTCAAAAAGGAATAGGTGAAGACTAGTGTTATCAAATGAATCAAGGAACAAATACATGAATTTGTTGATTGGGATAACCATCGGGATGATGATCGGATTCGTCATTGGCATGTTTCTCAGCGGGCACGCTGCATCCGATCCAATTTCCGGACTTCCCCGGATCGAAGTCTTTTCCACGACTATGACAGGATGCATCATCACGATAGTTATCGTTTTGCTTTACCTGTATCTCGCCGAATGGAGCACGCATGGTAAAGTTCGGGAAGAAAAAGCAAAAACAGAGGAGGTATGATGAAAATATGGCATTCACAGCAGCTGATACGATAGTATTCTGGATCACGTTTGCAGCATACCTCGCTATGCTGGCCCTTATCGGTGTCTACAGCAAGAAGAAGACGAAGTCGATCCAGGACTTCATGGTGGCAAACAGGAGCATCGGCGCGGTGCTCACTGGGCTGTCCTATGGTGCGACCTATTTCTCGGCGGTGCTCTTTATTGGCTGCCCCGGCCTGACATGGATGACTGGTTCCCAGTGGATGCTCGTCACGCTCATGAACTTGTCCTTTGGAACATTCGCTGCGTTCGTTCTACTTGGAAACCGCACCCGGAGACTGTCGATGCATCTCGGAGCGCTGACGATGCCGGAAATGCTTGCGAAACGGTATCAAGACGACAAGCTACTCCGGCCGACAGCGGGTATCGTTCTTGCAGTTTTTCAAACGATCTACCTGGTGTCAATCTTCACGGGTCTTTCCCTCTTGCTCCAGATCATGTTCCCGGGAACTGGTAAAGGTGCGTACTACATCGCATGTATCTTGTGCGGTGTCATAACGGCAATCTACTTGATCATCGGCGGATCGCACAGCGCCATCCTCTCCGACCTGATTGAAAGCATGATGATGCTATTCGCCATGCTGACGATCGTCCTTGCTGGCGTGGCGGCAGCCGGCGGCCTTGGGGGATTGAACGCCAATATATACACCGACATCGCATTAGGTCCCGACACCATTTTCCAATCGAACCCGGACGCGTGGTTCCTCTTCCCCAACGCCGTTAGCATGAGCATGATCGGGATGGGGCTGGTAACCACGTTTGGAACTTGGGGTTCGCCCCAGATGAGCACGCGATTCTTTGCTGCTAAGAACCGGCGTTCCATTCGCTACGGCATGATAATCGCGTGCTTGTGGGTCTTTGCCGTGTCGTTTTGCTCGTGGTTTGCAGGCTACGTCGGACGGGGTCAAGCGATTGTTGGTGGTTCAACACTAAGCCTGAGGACGTTTGCGACAACCCTGAATGGCGGCACGTTACCTGCCAACTGGTACGAATACACGATGCCATGGTTGCTCTCCGAAGCGAACATCATTCCCTTGTGGATGGCAGCATTGTTCTTGGCAGGAACGACAGCAGCATCGTTGACCACCGGCGAGAAACTGATCCTGGTGGCAGGCAGTGCCATTGCACGGGACTTCTACCAGCAAGGCATCGCCGCCAAGAAGAACATCAGCGATGAAAAAACGTTGAAGATCACCCGCATCAGCATACTAGCCATCGTCGGGATAGCGGTTCTCATGGCGATTTTCCCACCCGCGATGGTGCTGGACCTTTGCATGTTTTCATGGGCATCCCTCAACGCGTTCACCTTGGTACCACTCATCGCTGGGCTCTACTGGAAGGGAGGGACGAAACGTGCGGCCTTGATCTCTGGCCTCATCGCGCTGGGAGTTGCGATCACCTGGTTCATGATGTTCAACCCGAAATGGACAACGTACGGGTTACCGTTCATCGCGTACAAACCTTCGACGGTTATCTATCCAGGCCAGCCTGTCCAGATCCCCATACTCATAACACCATGGTTTTCCGCAAAACCGGGCGATATCCACGAGTTCATCGTGTCGCAACTAGTGGCGATCCCCGCGTTCTTCATTATCAGCAAAATTGATAAGAAAGGAAAGCCAGATCGGGCATTCTTGGACGGTATCTTCAAGTTCATGACGGCAAACGTGGAAGAGTAAATATTTTCATTTTTTTATTTCTAATTTCTCATTTTGCTGTTAGCAATTATCTAATTTGTCACGTTTTCAGCCATGTAAAATGTCACACGTGACATGGAAATCACGCAAAAGGGAAAGAAGTGTTCCCTATCGAGATCAAAAAAAGTATAAAAAGGAAACAGAGTATCTTTTAATAGACCGAACCGTCGGTGATGGCTTTCCGGTCAAGAAATTCTTCTCCCAAGAATATCAATAGATCCTTGCCGTTAGCAGCTTCTTGCACGCGGGCGATCTTGCCGTGGTGCTGGTATCCGACGTAGTAGGTCCTATTCTTGTACTTGAACGTGCCATCTTTCGAGATGGTCCGCTCGACGAATGTAATGGCATCCGCCGGTTCAGGGATCGTCGTGAAGGATTCCACGAGGGTATCATTCACGCGGACATCATAACGACCCTCGATCTTGTGGATTTGCACGCGTCTACCCGCGTGGCCTGGCGGCAAAATGAATTTCTTTCCATCGATGCTGATCACGTTCTGCTTGGAAACCTTGCGTTCGGCCAAGATCGCTATCCACGAGTCCCAAATGACAGCCACCTGCAACGGGCGGTATATCCGGTTTGGATGCTCGAAATAGATCGTGGCCGGTGATTTTCGACCGAGTGCCGAGTGCTTGTGCTGCGTGTTGTACCATTCGAGCCACGCCTGGAAATACGTGTTGAACTCTTGCAGCGTCAAGGCCGGATGCGTTTCAACAAAATATTTCGCATCGGGAACGAAACTCGTCATGATCGTGCCGAACCATCGTTCCAGCTTTCCCTTGCTCTGCGGATGTCCCGCGTGATGGCAAAATGGATTCACGCCGAGCATGACAAGCAGGCGATGATAACGCGTGTTCGGTTCACCAATCGCGTTCTTGAATTGGGCCCCGTGATCACTCATGGTTTCGTTCGGAAGGCCGAATTTTTCAATCACGTCGCGAAGCATGGTGATCACGTTCGTTTCGTCTTCGTTGGTGCACCAGCGCGCAGCCAAGATGAATCGCGAGCAATCATCGATGATGGCAAGTAAATGCAACTTGCCCAGGTGGCCGAAATATTCCTCGCCCTTGAAATCAATTTGCCACAAGTCATTAGGTTGTTCTCGGGCAAATTTCACGTAACTCTTGCGATCTCGAGTGCCATGATTCGATAGTCCGAGCTCACGGATGACACGACGCACGGTTTCCAAGGACGGGTGCTCGATGCCGGGTTGCTGTTGCAGCAATCGATGCACGGTGATGGCCGACCGTTCCGGAACCTGTTCCTTGAATGCCCGGATCGCGGCTCGCACATCGTCGTTGTACATCTTCATCCGGTTTCGCTTGCCACGCGTCTTCTTCCAATACCGAGATTCCTTGTCCGCATGCATTCGCAGCCATCGATAGATTGTCCGGTTATTCACCTTGAACCAGGCCGCTATTTTTTCTACAGTCCATTTCCGTTGGTGCCGGAACGTGAAGGCCATCTCTATCGGATCATCATCCTTCACGACCGGCTGTTTCTTGCGTTTTTTCATGAACTACCATCCCGTGATGCAGACCATCACGGCGATGGCAATGTCTCCTCGCCGAATTAACAAGGCCTGGTATGAACCACGCGATAACATCCGCGACAAGCAGGTAGACGACCATGAAATCCTTCAACGAGCGTGACATTTTACGTGACCGCGGACCAACCAGCAGTCATCTAACGTGTCATCAGCGCGAATTTTCAAAAAAGTCTAAAATAGCGTGACAAATTACGTGAACGTTGACTAGTCAATAGTCATCTAATAGTGACATTTTATGTGAACGAAAGTGTGACATTTTTACGTGACTGTTGACATTTGCTTACCTTTTTTGCTTGTTACTTGGGAAAAAAACCAAAGTTAAAAAAGAAGTGGAAAAAATAACGTTTTACAACCGCAAGTAAATCTTCTTCCTGTGTAATAACCATCCCACGATACCTATGACTGTAACGGCCAAGGCGCATAGAACAAGCCCAAACCACGCGGTTTCTGGCGTCACGAGGTCGTATAATCCTAGAACCTGGAACAACTCGCCCGGGATCAGCTGCATGATGAACAGCAGCAGCGCGTTTCGACCAAGCGGCGTGAGCAAGGGAAACTCGAACTTGAATACGTGCTCGAATCCGAAGAACAACACGAGTAAGAAATACCCTGAGGAGATCGCAAGTAGATTTTGCGAGACCGTGAGGTCGTGATGTTCGGTTGGGATGAACCACGCCACGATGAAGCATGCAATCAGCGAGTACATGGCGATGGGCAAGTGGCGGCTCCTGATGGATTCGACAGGCTTGTCCGGGTTGAACCAGTCCCAGAAACACGTGCCGGCGATGGCGATCGATGCAAAGCTGATCATGTCCCATGGAATCATATAGTAATCGAAGAATTCATTCGATCCCATCCATACAGTCGGGGGAACAGGGGATCCGTGGCGAAATGCTGATAGTTCAGGGATCAAATACAACGTTCCGTGCAACACGTTCAAACCTATCACGATCAGAAACCGTCGGTCCGGATTTTTAACTAGCCAAACCCCGACCGTTCCCAACGCGGTTCCCCACGCCAAAGCGGGCAAGGTCTCGTTGAAAAGAAGTCCTCCATAATGCAAGATGTCTCCGTCGGTGATCACGCCGACGACATCTTGCAGCGTATTAAGCCCGATGAATATACCAACCCTCAACAGCATCCGCAAGAAAGCTCCGCCTGTCCCGAATTTTGCTTGGCGGCTTCGGAACGAGATAGGGATGGTCACGCCGAGGATGAACATGAATAAGCTCGACCCGAGGTCGATGATCGTGTACATCTGGTTTTCCATTAGTAACCAGTTCCACGTGGTTCTGCCAGGGTCAAAAAACTGCCAACCGTGATCCAGGAATGGGATCGAGAGAGTTGGGTCATTTTTCCCAAGGATCCACGTGACCGTGGCGATCGTGAGAAAGAGCACGGTCATGCCACGGAATTGATCAACAAATATGAATCGTTGATGCTTGGTGAGTCTCTGTTCTGGTTTCCGGTCTTCCCAAGCCTTCGGTTCAAGGCCTTTAAGTTTAATTTCGGGTACTTCTTCATCGATGGTTGATTTTTGCATTTATTTACACCTTAGGGAAATATGCGGTACTTAATGTGGTCTTAACATGTTATTTGAATCTCGAATCAAGCAAATGTAAACCTATCTCAAGTCACGAGAAACCGGGCCGCATCAACATCGGCTTGAGTTAATGTCGTGTAATGTTAAATGGGTCACGTTCTTTGAGTTAATCACGTGAAATGGCCTTGTTCAAAAGCGCGATCGGATCGTCCGCCTTTAATTCAAGCGAGTATAGAGACATACTCCGCAACATGGCAAGTGACCTTGGTACCTTCTTCAGCTCCGCGCTGGGTAATTCGATGACGAAGTTGATCGAGGATCCACATGGCAATTTCACGGCCACCAGCGACGGCACCACGTTGATTCATGAGCTGCATCTGCGATACAAGCATCCGATTATATCACTTCTACTCGAGGCTGGCGATGTCCAGGGACGTATGCACGGGGATCTCGCAAAAATGACCATTGTTCTAGCATGCAATCTCGTGATTGGGGCCCTCTCGTTGATGGATCAAGGCGTGCATCCTACGAACGTGAAAAATGGTTTTTACCGTTCATCTCAACAGGTAATGCAGCAGATCGCCCAAATGAAACGAATCAATTCTATAGTTGTTTCAGCAGTCCAGAGTGAATTGGAAGCCTTCCTGGCACTACGGTTATCTCCGGCCGTTGCCCGGCACCTTGCTAATCTCGTCGGTCGACCCTTCGCAGAATTTTTACATCGAAACATCCAGAAATTGGCTCAAGGTTCCATCGATTCAGTCATGGTGGACTTATTGGACGAAATCGGGATGTTGATCCACCCCGGAGGCCAGATCGTGGATTCGTTCATCTTTCCTGGTACCGGTATTATCAAGGATCCTGTTTCGTGGAAGGAAATATGGACCGCGCTTGATCTATCTCGTGTCGAGAATATTCGGGTCGCGTTCGTGACCGGCGAGTTGTATCTTGACAAAAAAAGAATCGATAGCATGGATGTAAAGTGCACAAGCACTGATGGGCATCAATTATTCAAGGAAGGTCTTGAGCAAGTCTGGATCAACAAAGCGCCTAAATTACTTCAGAAAAAGGTCAATGTTCTTGTCACCGAAAAAGGTATTGATGATGCATTGATATCTGCTTTGCAAGCAAGCATTCCCCCGGTTCTCATTTTTAAGCGCACGAAGATTGACGAGATGAAGCGAATGGCACGATATCTAGGGGGAAACCTCGTCTACGATATAGATCACTTGGAAGATAGCGATCTCGGTTATGCAAAGACTATGCATGCGCAGCAGATTCGTAACGATATGGGTTTTTTCTTCGTAAATGAAGAATCACCTTCCTTTTACACGCTCGTTATTAGGGGCGCATTTTACGATATCTGCGATGCCGTGAAACAAAATCTTACGAGTGCTATGCGTAGCATGCTTAGTTCCGTCCATGGCGGTATCTTGAATGATTTTCCCTATATGCTGACAAAGATCGTCAAAGATTCCCGTGGAGTAAAAGATCCATCTATGCAAGGAAAGGCCGCTCTTGCTATGGATGTGTTTCTCGATGCAATGGATTCATTACCTCGAAGCATGGCGATAAATCAAGGATTTGATCCATACGACACCGCCGTTACCAGCACTTTCGTCGGCCTCAACGTTCCTGTTGATGCCGTGAAGAGTATGATCGAGATCGCGACGTCGATTGCGACCTCGTTGATAGGCGTGGATGCACTCTTCGTCAACAAAGAAGGTTGGCAAAAGAGAATCGGGAAAAATCCAACACCAGCATCTCGACAAGAAAAATCTTAACTTTTTGGCTTGATTGCATCGGAGGGGCAGATATTAACGCACACGCCGCAGCCATTGCATTGCATCTCGTTGATCGTGACCTCGTTTTCGTCTGAAAGTGTCAATGCTGGGCAACCAAAGTTCTTTATGCAGATCATGCAATTCGTGCATTTGTCCTTGTCGATACAGACGGGCGTCGGTTTTTTCTTGGAGATACCGGCCTCGTAGAGTGCGCACGCGTGCCGCGAAATGATGACCCTTGGGCCTTTCTTCGCGATCGCTTGCTCGATTGCCTTGGTAATCTGGGCGAGGTCGTTCGAGTCAACGATCCACAAGTTTTCTTGTTTCACGCCCGTGCCGAGAACGATCTGCTCCGGCGGGATTCTCGTGCCTTGCTCTCCCGTGATCAGTATGCCCGTGCCGGGATGTGGCTGGAAACCGGTCATGGCCGTGACGCTATTGTCAAGCAGCATGACGATGATGTCGTTCTGGTTATACACAGCATCGATGAGCCCGGGAATACCTGCGTGGAAAAAGGTCGAATCGCCGATAAGAGCAAAAACAGGACCATCGTGCAACTTTCCAATGCCATTTGCCAGGCCGATCGAGGCGCCCATGCAGATGCACGTTTCTATTGCTTCAGTAGGCTTGTAAAAACCCAGCGTATAGCAGCCAATATCTCCCGAGTACACGAAGTTCTTGCCGGATTTCTGCTCGACAAGCTTCATCGCATACAACGTGCTCCGGTGCGAACAGCCCGGACATAGCACTGGGGGGCGGGGCGATGCCTTGTGCAAGGATCCTGTCGAAACGGCCATGTTGATGAACGGGTTCGGGATACCCATGAACTTGGCTAGGCCCGTGATGGTCGACGTGAGGTTCAGCTCGCCCTTGCGGGAGAAATATCTTTTTCCCTCGATATCGAGCTCAGCACCCACCTCAAATGCCAGTTTTTTCGAGAAGTCTTCTATGAA
>JAUQYW010000339.1 GCA_030587525.1 Candidatus Sigynarchaeota archaeon
GAGGTTTTGACAAATTTTAAGGATTTCACGCATGAAAGCGTAGATTGATAAATTCTTTCGTTCCTTTTCTAATTAGCATTCATGATTTTCAAGTTTCTTTTTACATCGCACCACGAGAAGATAGCATTACCATTCTTTACCATTGTCATTTTTTATCTTATTTGGAATAATTTGTCGTGGATCACGAAATCTTGATAATGAACACGCAAGAACGTGGCTTGATCACGATTAATGATGACCATAACACTTAAATAGTGCAGGTCCTATTATTCCTTTGATAAATCTCCGAGGATTTCGCCATGGCAATTCACGTCTTGTACAAGGAAAAGTATCGATCCTATTGCCAGACCCAGCTTGATGATTGGCTGCCCTGGTTGCACGCCGTGTATCATGCTCGTCATCTTGAGATGATCGAATGGCGATGGGAATTAAAAAAGGCACATTACAAGCAATTGCCGCAATTCATCAAGAAAAATCACCCCCCGTTACGTCGTGGCAGGAAATATCGGGATTATCCAACCCGATCCGTTTATAGAATGGATATTCCTTATCACGTGGGAGAAGTGAAGGTGTTCAAGTGGTTTTCACGAACATGGCACCAGAACCGGCAAGAAGAAAAGCCTTTGCCTTCCAAGAACCAGCAAACGCTTGACCGGTGGAAGCCGGTAAACACGTTATCCTCGAAAAAAGACCGGCCAATAATCGTCCCTCGATTCAGGCACGTGCGCGTGGTTGACAAGGACGAGTTTTGTGCTGATATCACGAACTTGGGCTGGCTAGCCTTGCGTCACTATCACGATTCTCCCGCGTGCTTGTTTTACATCTTTTATTTGAATGATTTCACGATCCTAGATGACGAAACCTTGCTCAAGTCTCCGCAATGGCGTGAAATCGGCGCGTATCTTCCATCCGATATTGTCAAATATGAGCTTGCACGGCTCATGCTCGGGTTCACGACCTTCGTGGATTATCTACGAATGACAGAGCTATATTCGTCATTTGAAGACCAGCTCGCAATTGCCATGGCTCGCCATCCACCGAAAGCAGACCGATTGGCGAAAGCGTTGCGTTTGATTGGAGTCACGCGCGTTCGACAGATGCACGAGGCTTTGAAAGCAGAATGCCGTGCGTTGGGCTTGATCAAGGACAAGGTGTGGCTGTGGGATGGTCAATTCTTCGAGGTATGGATGAAACGAGAGCGAAAGAAAGATTCCCGCAATAAAACAGAATTATTTGGTGGCTGGTATAATCACGGTGGAAAAAAACGCGGGTTTGGTATCGTGCAATCGACGATCGTGGATTGGAGTGGATTCGTCCCAATTCCCTTGACGATACGCGTGTATCCGGCAAATACGAACGAAAATATCATGTTTCGAGACACGTTTGCTGCGTGTGTCAAGGAGAATCAACAAGCCGCCTTGTTTCTTGACACGGATAAGGGTCCAAGTAGTTATGAATCCATCAACCAGGTCCATGCTGCAGGTATCATTCCCGTGATGGCCTTGGGCGATAACCGAACGAAGGATGTCATCAAGACACAAGGGAAGAAATACAAGTTTGATGCACCTAGCACGGTGGGCATTGATAAGCACGCATTAGAGATCGTGTACATGATGCGAACGAGGATCGAGGAGATGTTCGCCGCGATTAAAGTTGTCTTCAAGCAAGCACGGTTACATGGCACGGGTCGTGATTTCCTTGAGATCGAAGTCGTCCTGGTGAACATCGCGATCATGCTCGTCGCGTTAACTGCGTTCAAGATCGGAAGGCCAGAGCTCGCATGGCGACCAACTGCTTTCAACAACTTGCGAATGGATCCAGAAGATGTTTTTCCCGATCATGTGAAGGATCTAAAGAAGCTTCGATGGAGGGATTTACCGGGTATCAAATAAAAAAGCACGTAATTCATATCTAACTTGTTTTCATTTGAACCATGAATTGTTGTTCATTGTCAAGACAATATCTTTAACCTGTCAAAACCTCGAAACTCATAAAAAATGAAAAAAAAGGAAAACTTTTGGTTATCAACTGATACCATTCGTTTCTGCAAAATTGGCGATGGCCATGGTAATATTGTTGCAGATCGCCGAGATCCCGGGCTTGCACGCGATGACCTGGATGACGCGGGTGATGATGGTGAGCAATGCAAGGTCCATGACAGAAATCGGGTCGCCATTCTCGTGATCCTCGACCATAGATTGCACGATCGTGGCGGCACGGTATGCAAGAACGAGGCAGATCCACTTCTTGAACCCGGTCAAGTTGGTGCTGATCGAGGCCGCAAGATCGTCGAACATAAATTCCATGGTGTCAAGAAACTCGCCGGTCTCGTCAACGCCGCCGACGTTCACGATCGCGGTCGCGTCGGTCGTGTTCGATGCACCATCGAGGGTGTACGGTACGTCCCAGACCCCGTACGTGCTCGTGGCGTTGGGATACCGAGCCTCGAAATCGCTCCAGTAATTGCCGGTCCACGTGTTGCCGCCAGCATCGTCGGATGCTTGCACGTTTCCATTGTTGTTGTTCAAGAACTGGTTACCTGCAATGGTTGCATTCGTGACGTTCGCCTGGATCACCACCCCGTATCCGGTATTGTTCACGAGCACGTTCTCCTGGATCGTGATCAAATCAGCACCTGTGCACATGATGGCAACGACACAGCTATCGATCGTGTTGTTGGAAATGCTCACGTTCGAGACGCCGTTGATGATGATGCCGGTTTCGTAGCCCTTGATGTAGTTGCCCGTGATCGTGATGTTTCCACCGTCGGGGTCGCTGATGGCATACGAACCATCACTGTACGTGCCAGTGATGATGTTGTTATTCTCCACGACGATGCCCGAGGACGAGTACTTGAAGATAGCCCGGTCGTTATTCCCGAAGGTGTTCCATGCGATGGTGATTCGTGTGCAGTACTGGATAACCATGGCGATGCTGTTTCCCGAGATCGTGTTTCCCAGATCCTCCGTTGCCCCACCAATAAGCGATGCCGACCCCACCGGACTCGTGACGCCGTTCATGCTGATGCCAGTCCCGATACCTGTGATGATGTTTTTCTGGATGGTCACGGTCGGGACATCGTGGATGTCGATGCCGATGGTGTACACGTTGGATGAGGTAATCGAGTTGCCGATTATACGAGTGTTGGTCGAGCTCGAGTATGAACCTATACTTATTCCTACGGTCACATATGCACCGAGATCGATGACATTTGATGAAATCAAGGGATCGTTGCAATTACCGATGTTGATTGCACTCGTACCACTCGTGGCATAACTCATATCAATTATATTGCCAGTAATTGTAGCGAAATCCGATTCGGCAACGTAGATGGCATAAGGTCCGATATTTCTCAACGTGTTTCCTTCGGCGGTGCAATAATCACTATAGGACACGAAGATACCTTGCACTTCGTGATCCACGATGAGGCAATTCTGCACCTTGATATTCTGGCAAGCCCACATTTCCACGCCGGTTTTTGCGTTCACGATGATGCAATTTCGTAACAAGACATACAAGGTTGACGACCAGAAACGCACTCCAAAATCGGCGCCTTCCGCGTTGATGAAGAACCCTTCGATGATGACGGGCGTCGCAGCACTCGAACCATCGTGCCCGGGTCTACTCCAATGAAAATCGATTGTTAAGCTATCTTGTTCGAAGATCGCATCATGCCGTGTTAATTGCCCATATCCTGGGAGGCTCGCATACAACGGAAAATTGTCGAATTGGTTAGAATATGTAAGGCCGATAGGGTACCTCGTTGTATACGTGATGCCATTGTTATAGGGGGAATTGGCCTTGATGAGAT
>JAUQYW010000003.1 GCA_030587525.1 Candidatus Sigynarchaeota archaeon
TCCATGTAATACCACGCAAGCAATTGCATGTCCTTGCCCGTGCCAGTTGCATGGATCCCGGCGCCTGGTGGAAGCTTTGCTTGCTGCACGCCATAGGTTTCGTCGCCTAGTTGTTTCAAAAAGTTGAATGCTAAGAACGACGGCTTCCGGATCCCTTGCATCGAGATCAGGCCGAACCCGCCATGAAACGCCCGGTCTGGCAGCCCGAGTTCCTCGAAGATATCCGAAACGGTCCAATACGAGAAAGAATCAACGAGGCTGTTCACCGAGGTGATGGCGTTGCAGATGAATGCTGCCTGGTTGGAAGTATCGTGAATCTCGTCGAACGGGTTGCTCGAGGATCCCCATTCGGTCACGTGCAATTCCTTGAAGGGGAAGGCGGTTCTCCCGATCTCGCCTCGTACCCGGCTGATGAGGTCGTGGATGTACGTGTTTTGGACCGCCTTGATGCCGCGCAGTGGATGATTTCCTTGATACGCGTGCGTGGTGATGAAATCAACAGGCACCGAGTTGTCGTGGCAGAATCGCAAGAACGGGGTTATCCACTTTCCATCTGATGTCGCAGGGCCGCCAATGCGCAATTGCTTATCCACCGACTTGATGGCCCTCGCGGAATATTGATAGAGCTTGAAATAATCGTTCATGGTTCCCGTCCAGAAATTCTTCAGGTCGGGCTCGTTCCAGATCTCGAAATACCAGTTTTGAATCTCGTCGAGTCCGTACCGGTCCTTCCAGTGCATGACAATCTGGTATATGAGCGTCTCCCACGCGTTGAAATTGGCCGGGGGGGAATTATTGGATGGATACTTGAAGGCGTTGGAACCCGGGGTGCTTGCGAGGTATTCGGGCATGAAGCTGAGCTCGACGAACGGCTTGATGCCGATGTCGAGCAAGGCATCGTAGATGGCGTCGATGTTCGTGAAATTGAGGCAATCCACGTCGATTTCATGAGAATCCTTCTCTGCGTGCTGGACAAGGCCAACATCATCGGATAGGGTACCATGAAAACGTAAATACTCGAATCCTATGGTGTTAACTGCATCCTCCACGTGATCCAACATGTCCTTTCGCGTGAGCAAGAACGCGTTGCCACATCCCACTACTTTCCTCCAGAATGGTTGGAGGCCGTCGATCTTTTTTCCCGGGTCCACCTGCACGCGTGCTTCTACCATACGACATTACCTTTCCAAGTGATGAATACATTGACCGCATTGAAATATAAACAACCCGCATAGCTATTTTCGTGCAAATTCCCACGCGGGATATAGCAAAAATAAAATAAACATTAATTTAACGTCCAAGGGGTATCAAACACAATTTCACGGTATTCTGCTAAGTGATACATCCCATGAGAATTCGATATCGCCATAGACCGAAGTTATATCTGCAGCGGATCGCAGCGATCGCCGCGGTCTTGATTCCTCTCTCCGTGTTCGGTGCCATCGCGGGTCAAGTAGCAAAAATGTTCAATGACATCCCCAGCTTTGGCACCCGGGATGATTTACGCCCGGATCCTGTTACCTTCTTGAAATCAAATTACACGAGACTTGCCGAGATGGCGGATTATTACGATATGCGGTACGAACAATACCACATCCCGCTCAACTTCACGGTCAGCACCTCGTTCACGACCACCACCAGGAACGTCGTGAGTTCTTACCATTTTTCCGACAACGGCGCGCTATGGACGGGGTCATCGCTCGTCGGTTTTATCGGCAAATATCTCGCCGCCGTCAAGGAAAATAACACCTCTATGAAAGCAGATGCGATTCGGGTCATCCGGAAGCTCGTCGATGGGATGTCCATGATGCTCGCCGTGCCGAATGGCGGGCTGGGGCCCCAGTATGGTGCCACGGTCGCCCGGTCGTGGGCAGCGCCGTGGCACCTTGGTACCGTGCCAGGCGTGAGCTACTTGTTCGATATGGACCATGAAAAGTACTTCAATGGAACAGGTCCCTACAGCCAATACCGGTGGAGCGATTACACGAGCAACGACGAGTATGGTGGCTATTACATGGGTGTGGCCATCGCGTTCAAGTTTCTTAACGAGACCGATGCTCCCGACGTGCATGCTAAACTCGATCTCATGATCGACCAGCTTTGCGCGGGCATGCTACGGGCGGATTTCCTCGGCATCGGTGGTTTCGGTGGGCCGACAGGCGTGGACCAAAAAATGAAACTCTTCAACGGGGCATCGTGGATGCTCCTGGTCTTAAAAATGGGTGCCTTGGCCTTCCCCGAGAAATACAGTTCGATTTACTACCACTATGCCTTCGAGGAGATGAATGCATATTACGGCGAGCGGGAAGGGGGAATCCAGGAAATCGTCTCGAATTACTATGCGTTTAACTTCGGCATAGATGTATGCTTCGGCTTGTTTATGCTCGAGGATGACCCTATACTTTCGGCAAAATATATGCGAAATTTCGAAGATTCGCTCTGGTACTGCGTTCGATATCACCGAAACCCATACTTTAACGCTATTTATCTTGCTGCGAATCGAGTAGCTTATGGAGATAACGAGTTTATCGAGCGGGATGTCGAGGATCAGCTCATGGAGTTTGACATCAACCATTTTCCCGATGTATACCAGGGTGTTAAGCCGGTTCCTGAGACTTACAAGATCGTTAATTTCACGGCATACCGGGACTTCTTCGAGAACAACACGATCGGGGTCCTATTTGCCCCCGTCTTCGAGGAATTCCACCTGGATGGACAATTTTACGACCATCCTCTCACGGTCAAGATGAGTGACACGTCGATTTTCATGTGGGACCGAAATCCCTTCGATCCAGCCTGGGGCGGTACCAATCTCAAGTCGGAAGAACCTGGTTCTAGCTTCGCGGCTCCTTATTGGATCATGCGGG
>JAUQYW010000006.1 GCA_030587525.1 Candidatus Sigynarchaeota archaeon
TGCGGCGTCGCCGGGACATAATCGACTTCCACATATTTCGTCGCTCTCTCTTCACAACCGACAAAGACAAATCCCATCACCACTAAGATTACTAACGTTATCTTTTTCATTTCTGATACTCCTTTTTTCATTCTGACAGTCTCAACATCAAACCTCATGCCAAAAAATATAAGGCCTTGTATGGTTAATTTTCTTTTTTTAGACTGGATATATATACAAAGAGGATCGTTGATCTGAGCATAATTACAAAACCAAGATAAAAACGAAGAAAAAATTCCCGGATGATTTCAAATCCGGTTTCTCTTTTTCGCATAATAAGCTATAACAATCAAGAGCACGATGACACCCAGCAGCACGAGCACTGCCACGATACCACCGATTTGCGACAGCGAGAATGCGGTTTCACCATTCAGCATATCCATCGACGACCGTACCATGTTCAGCGCCATAACCGCGAAAGAAGTCGCCAGCATGGATGAACGCGTGGTCGGGGAGGTGCCCTCGACAAACCCGCCATCGAAGTTCTGCCGGGACAAGATCCAGTCGATCACGTGCTGATCGCCACCCGGGATGTCTATGTTTATGTCGCTGCACGCTTTCACGGCGTAATATGTCGTGGAGAGCAAGGGCACGCTCGAGTTCATGTCGAAAAAGCCACCATCCGCGCCCTGGTGGCTTGTCAGGTACGCGAGGAAGCTCGTTTGCATCGGTTCGGCAAAAACATTGGTAAGCTCCTCCGGGAAAAACTCCTTGTATATCATCGCCGCGAAGGCCGTGGCGGCGATCGACGTGTCACTCGAATCGGGGTTACCCGAGAACAAGTAATCGCTCTTGTTGCACGATAAAACAAAGTTTTTGACTTGGTTCTTGATGGGATCGGTCAAGTTCCCGGTGAAATTGAGGATTTTCAAGGCGTAATAGCTATTAAAGATGCTTGGATTGCTCTTCGTCGATGGATTGGCACCAAAACCGCCGTTCGCGTTCTGGGATAGCACGGTAAAGTTCATGTGGTTATTCAGCGAGGTCCGGTTATACGTGATGTTGAGATCCTTGGAGATTTGTAGTGCCTGGAAAGTGCTAGACAGGAATTCGTTCCCATCGTTGTCGAAATCCTCGACCCCACCCGTGCTATTGATCAAGTCGGCGAGGAATGATCGGATGGACAGCGCATCGGGGTAAGACGCGTTGGTAATCGGAGCACGCAAGATGCCGATGATTTCGAGGGCCGCAAACGTGTTCTCGAGCGTGGTCACTTTCTCGGGCGAGGTGTTGTTTTCCGGGGAACCATAATATCCTTCCTTCTGGACGGGCATTTGGCAAGCATCAACAAATTCCAGGATAGCATCCCTCCGTGAAATCGCCGAGACGGAGGAGATCAAGGAGAATGCAACGATCGCGAGCATCGCAAATTTCGCGGCGCCGATGAAGATCTTCCGGTTCATGAACATATCACTGTGTAGAAGCACGGTTCGAGGTTATAGATGGGCCTAGCTCCAATTTAGGATAGATAATGTCTGGTGATTAATAATGCTTGGTTGAATCCCAGCATCCATTATATTTCTGGTTCAGTTGCTTGGAGTGAAAAAAATAGAACTTGAAAGAAACAGAAAGTGCAAGAAAGGAAGATGCCGTCAGATATTCGCGAAGATCTGCTTTAAAATGCTTTGATGGATGATTTGCGGGTTCGCGTAGAATGCTTCTTTCGTGATTTTAATTGAATCGAACACATTCCTCATGGCTCCGAGCTTGGAAGCGCCGCGAAACACGGCGGTTTCCCGGTCGCCTGATGAGATGATCTTGACGATACCGCTGCCCGATTGCGTGGTCGTGGGCTGGTCCGGGTCCTTAAATTCTTCCGCCTCGCCGAACGCGTCCGGCGACGCAGCTGCCATTTCAACCGGCTTGATCGTGATGGTCTCGATGGTGTGGCCGCAATTCGGACAGAATGTATCAACTTTCTTGTTAATGTCATGACCGCATTCGGGACACGTGTCGACGCCGGATGCAGCAGCTTGGCCCGCGGCGCCGGGTATCGTGACCTGCGAGTCGTACGACACGAGCTTGGGCTTGTACTGTGACAAGGCTTTTTGTACGATGTGCGCTGACTCTGGAAGCGGTCCAAGGCTGGGGATCCACTGATCCAATTCCCGCTCCAGCCGCTTTTCGAAACCGGGAAACTTGGTGCTCCCGCCGCTCAGCACGATGTTGCCGAGCATGACGCGCTTGTCCTCGGGAGGCACTTTCGAGACCGAATCTATGATGGCTTGCGTGATGGACATGGTGTTGTAGCCGAGCATCCCTGGCGTGAACAATATTTCGGGCGCCATGAAGCGGCTGTTGCCCACCTGGACGACCGTGCCGTCAGGCAAGGTGTATGGCCGCCGGATGTTCATCTTGTACGCGTTGGCGCTCTCCGTGTTGATGTCCTCCGCGACGTAGCACAATTTTTCCTTGATGTCTCGCAAGATTTCCTTCTGCGCGGAATAGTTGAGCGAGATGCCCTCTTGCATGAGGAAATTTTTGAGGTTCTCGTTTACGTCCACGCCGCCGAGCGGGATCCGGTTGACCGCGTAGTTGAGAACCTCCCCCTCGTGGATGGGCACGACGAAGGCCATCCCTTCCCCGACTTCAACCACCAAGCCGGTGGATAAACCGGCGTTGACCAGCGCCATGACCGCCGACGGGAAGATGACGATGGCGGGCATCTGGTAGGTCTCGAAAAAGACCTTGGCCAAGTGCTCGCGGAGATTCGGAGGGTTCAAGATGGGCTCGCTGTAGATCACGGGATATTGCCGCATGTCCAGGCGCAGCACGTTGTAGAAGATGTGATTGAGAACCTCGTAGAAAGCATTCCAGTCCATGACTTGGCCACGGCTGAGCGGGTACACGATTTTCAAGACACCGCGCATGGCTTGCGCATCGTTACCCACGTAAGCAGAACGCACCCGGTCACTCGTGTCAACCATCACCGATTGGTATTTTTCTCTGCCTACGATGGTCGGGAACTGCTCGCGGGGCGCCATATCCCCAGCGATTCCAATTTTGCATCCTGCCTCTCCGATATCAACGACCACCGGAGTCCCGGGGGGTATCTCAGCCATGATTCATCATGATCGAAATTGGTGACTATAAAATCAATTTCATGCCTAATATTATTTTCGTGTTATATTACACGTTACATCTTTCAATTTGCCTGGGATCTGACGGCGGGCATATGTCGTCGATCTTCCGGCATATAATTTGAAAAAAAGGATAATCCTAACAGCTTTCATAAAATAAGTGATTTTCTTTTCCGAATTATTACCTTTGCCGGAGCTTCTGGAAATCTTCTTTGAATTGTTCGAGCCAATCCTTTTCCTTGCCAAGATCGAGCATTTTCATGAAGCATTCCGCTTCCAGATCAAGGGCCTTGCCGTATTCTATTGGCCTGAGCAGCCGGGCATTGAATTTCGAGTACATGGCAACTTGCTGGTTGAGCCGCGAGAGCTTCGTTGCAGCCTCGGTGGCCAGGCGATCGATCTCCTCCCGCGTCGCGCCGGTGCCGTTCACGAATCCCATCCGGGCTCCTTCCTCGGCCGAAAGCTTTCGTGAAAGGAATAACATCTCGTTTCCTAGGGAATTGCCGAAATGCGCCATGCAGAGCGTGAGCGCTCCCGTCGCTGGATAGATCCCTATCTCTAGCTCGGGCAGCTTGAAATGAGCCGTGTTAACCACGTATCGGAAGTCACAGAGCATGGCAAGGATGCAGCCCCAGCCAACGGCAGGCGCCGCGATTTCCCCGATGACAAATTGCGGGAGATAATACATTTTTTTCGACAGCTCGGTTCCCACGGTCACGATTTTTGACCGGATATCGGGATCCCCGCCCGTGAGCATCGCCGTGTCTAGACCGGCGCTGAAGGCGCGATCCCCCTTAGCGTCGATGATCACCACCCGTATCTTTTTTTGATCCTGGATCTCGTCGAACAGCTTCACGAGGCATTGCATCCGCTCGATGTTGAGCACGTTGAGTTTTTCCGGGTTGTTTAGCGTGATCCGCGCGATCTTGCCTTCCAAGTTGGCAATGATGGTTTCGTCGCTCACTTTTTTCCCACCATGTATAAAGATTAAGGGATAGATTTTACTAGGTTCGTAGAGGTAATAAGATCGGAAGCATTATTAAGGCTTGGCGCGGCACGCGAGATTATTGATTACTCAAAATGGCGATAGTACCATGAACGTGTACGTCTTGAAGGGCGTCTTGCTCGACGCGAACCCGCCAGGGGCGGGTTCGGCCTTGAAGGAACGGGTATTCGATGCAATATCGTTCCCGGGCTTCATCAACTCGACGTACGACGTGATCGGCGTTGAATTTGGTCTAGGCATCATGGAAATAGCGGCGACGCCAACGACCGAGCAAGCGGTGGTCAAGATCCAGATCTGGAACTTGAACGAGGGCAAGAACTTCATCCTCAACTGGCGCCATTTCTTGAAGGGTAGCAGGTTCGCGATCATAACGTGGAACCATGCACCCGGTGACGACCTGGCCCATCTCGATTCGTTCATCAAGGATTGCCGGGAAAAATGTCCCGATATCAATCTTGGCATCGTCGTGCTGACCCCGGAAGGTTCCGACTGGATCGATAGACTCCCCGCTATGATCGAGGCCAAGCACGGCTTACACGCGGACAAGGCACGAGACATGGAAGACATGGTTACCAGGCTCGTCTCGCAATGCCTGGACAACGGCCACGTCGCGTACGTTTTGCCGGTCAAGCAGATCGAGGACATTCGCCGCGTGGCTTGCATCCAAAACCCGTTTTTCAACTATATGGCACGCGCCTCCGACAATCTCGTGTGCCTGCTGGAACAGTTGAAGATCACGATCGACAAGAGTAAATACGTCGCCATGATAGACAATGAGGATTATTTCTTCCAGATCAACTTGAACAATTCCACGCTGCACGTAGCTTCGAAACATTGCATCGGCTGCAATGAGTTCCCGTGCAGGGAATGCTTCGCCAAGATCTGCGTCGTGCTGGACTCGCAGATCAAGAAGGGATTTGCATCGAATGACCTTGGCTTGTCCACGTCTGACCTGTTCGTGCTCTCCATGGTATTCGCTCTCACGAACGACCGGCTGCCAACGAGCATTACAAGCCAATTCCCGAAGACCAAGCCTTGTTCCAGGCGAAAATAAAAGATACCATTAAATTTTTTCAGTGTGTCCTTACACGTCAAGGCCCATGGTTCGCAAGTCGGTCACGATATTCGAAACCGGGAGCCCGATCACGCCGCTGTGCGAGCCGTCGATCGACCGCACGAACTGGCTGGCGCGTAGCTGGATCGCGTAGCAACCCGCGCGGCCCTTCCATTCGCCGGTCTTGACATACGCGCGGATGTGGTCGTCGTCCATCGGGTCGAACTTCACGCGCGTCACCGACGAGTTGATCGTGCTTTTTTTCTCCTCGACGCGGAGCGAGGCCATGTCGACCTCGAGCACGGCGAGGCGATATGCCGTGATCAGCTTGTGCGTCTGGCCGGCGAGCCGCCGCAAGATGGAGATCGCCTCGGCCTCGTCCTCGGCTTTCCCGATGACCTCGCTTTTCAGTGAGACGATCGTGTCGGCCGTGATCAAGATAAACGTGGCCGTCTTGAGGTCTTTCGGTATCGGTAACGATGCACGGAACTTGTCTTTCTTCATTTCCAGCCGGAACTTGTCGATCACGACTTGCGCCTTCTTGGTCGCGTGGATCTCGGCGAGGCGCGTCGGCTCGTTGGCCTCGTCCTTCTCGGGGTAGTCAGAGGGCAGCACGATGAACGGGACGAGCCCGGCTTTCTCCATGAGCTCCTTGCGGTCATTGGACTGGGAGCCCAAGATGTAACAGTCGATCATATGGCATCAGAGTAATCTAATGGATTGCCGCATTTCTTGGTTGTTCCTTGGTAAAATAATGGCGTAGCATGTCATCGTGCCTTGATGGAGGGAAAGGAAAAAAAAGGAATGAGTTAATCCAGGTGATCGAACAACCCGATCACGCCGGCGATGACCACGATCACGCCACCCCAGTTACCCGTGGGGAGCACGATGAGAAGCCCGACGATGATCAAGATCCACCAGTCGCACCAGATGCGGAGGTTTGGCTTGTGCACGGCGCCGGTGCCGCTCAGCAGGCCAACGGCAAGGATGATGTGCACGATCCCCCACAAGATGACCCAGATGATCTGCGTTATGTAATGCCATCCCCCGAAGAAGTCCTGGGAATTGCCGGGCTGGACCATGTAGAGCACCGCGAGGATGATCGTGACGACCGCGCCGAGGATGATCAGGATTTTCATCAAGCTCCAATGATGATAAGGCCGGGATGATGAATGGTGTTTTCGTCCCATGATATGAACCCTTGTATCGATTGTGATGACTCCGTTCAAGGAGGCGGGTTGCTGCAGATGCAGCGTAGTTCGCGCTCCTTCCAGCCTTAGAAAGGCGTTGTTCATAAAAAGAATCGCGTCGCCGGTGCATCGCTCGGATCATAGTTCGGATAGCTGTATTTTCCAGTGCATGGATGGAAGTGGTGGCCATGATCGGTGCGCCGAGCAATCGACCAGAAAAACTTGAGTGCCCAGATACCCGCTATCATTATGATAGCAATACTGTCGGTCATATGAAGAATCTGGAAGGAGGATGCACGATCATCAAAACCAGCATGCCTATTTAAATTTTGAATGCGAATCAGCTATACAAGACTGGATGGACAAGCGTGATTTCATGTTATTCGAAAATATTTTGCTTGGTTTCGGGGTATCCTTCGTGATACTCGTGATCTTTATGTGTCCCTTCACATGAAATTTTGAACCAACATCGCCTCGAATAAAAATCGCAATAAATGCGATTTTCTTTTTGAGCATGGTTTCCTCCGTTTTTTCTTATTTGGTGATTGCATACATGTAACTATCACGTGGAATGGCGCTGATATTTGGGTGAATAATATGTTTTCTCAAGAGTCCTTCACGTTGCATGCCAACTTTTTCCAAAACGCGTTGTGAAGCGACGTTTTCCACATCGGTCGTTGCATAGACGCGATATATTGTCGGTTGCTGGAATGCCCACTCGATGATGGCGCGCGTGGCTTCTGGCATATAACCATTCCCCCAATATGCGCGCGCAATCACATATCCCACACTCACCTT
>JAUQYW010000347.1 GCA_030587525.1 Candidatus Sigynarchaeota archaeon
AGTCTGTCCACCAAAAAATCATCGAAACCGATCTCGCGTTACATTGAAATCGATGGTTTCATCCCTGGCTGCCCACCACCGCCAGGCTTGCTCAACGACGCGACCATGCGCCTCCTGGAGGGAAAACGCATCGTTCTCTCGGACCGAAATCTCTGTACGTCTTGCGAGCTTCGGGCTGAAAACATGAATGAATTCAACCGGACCATCGATACCCTCGTACCCCGGGCTCAAGTGACCGAAAAGCAAGCAACATGCTTTCTCAAGGACGGTGTTCTCTGCATGGGCCCGGTCACTCGTGAGGGTTGCGAAGCTCGCTGCATCAAGAAAAACGTTCCATGCGAAGGGTGTATGGGTCCGCCGTCACAGCATTACACATCGAACGTCGTGAACTTTTTCACCATGATTCCGCTCGATCCAGCCTTGAAATCGTACCCAGGCCTTCTTTTCAGGTTTTCGAGGCCAAAAATCACGCGAGGTATCAAGCAATGAGCAATGTCGACATTTGTACCCGGATAGAAGGCCACGCGACGATCGAATATGTTGTGGCCAAAAACGAGATCACCGCGGTTAATTTCAAAACCGACGCGTTCCGAGGCTTCGAAGATATATTGCGGGGAAAGCTTGCCACCGACGTTCCGCGCATCGCGAGCCGGATCTGTGGATTGTGCCACGCATCGCAAGCAATCGCGAGCGTACGTGCAGTCGAGGACATACTCGGTGTGACACCACCAGCCGCTGCACGAGCTATGCGGGCGGTGTTGATGTGCGGCGAGCTTGTCAAGAGTAATGCCATGCATTTTTTCTTCCAGGGGTATCCCGACATTTCAAGCGTGTTTCACGGGAAGACACTCGGCCTCGAAGAATTGATCCGGAAAGATCCAGCTTTTACCGCATCTATGTTCGAATTGGTCAAGTTAGGACGCGATATCGCCGAGGTATTTGGTGGTCGGGAAGTGCATGCCATTTCCCAAGTCCCCGGGGGTAAAGCCTTCACGCCACAGCCCAAGGACATCAATGCTGGCAGAAAACAACTGGAAAAGATCGGTTCGATTGCATGGGCGGTGCTGGTTGATATTTTAAAAGAATACGACGCAGCAGAACCTTCCGAGGATTTTGCGTATAGAAACGTTGCATACATGGCCTTGTCGACTGCCCCTGAAGAAAAAGAAGGAATCTACCGGCAAGATGGCGATCTTTCCGTCATGTTTCCAAACAACAGCGTCAAGCATGTTCCGGTCTCACGGTTCAAGGAATTTCTTTGGATAGAGCCGGGTATGCGCGAGTACGAAACGCCGCTTGACCCGAGCATGGATTACCTAGTTGGCCCACTGGCACGTTCAAAGCTCGGAGCCCTTGCAGTCGATGACCCCGATCTACAAGTTGCCGTAAAGGCGGCAGAGCGGAAATGGAAAGACAACCTGTTCTTCAATTATGCAATGCAACTCGTCGATATCCACGAGAGCGCCGTGATGGCCATGGGATTACTGGACGGGATCACGGGTGAAACGCCGGATCGCGACGCCAGCTCAAATGAGAATGCAAAAAATGAAGGCACGGGCATCGTGGAGGCACCCCGTGGCACGCTCATCCATCATTACGATATCGAAAACAACGGGCGAATCGGTAATGCCGAGTTGTTGATCGCGACGAAGATCAACATCCCGCTCATCAACCGGCTGCTCACGCGGCGTTGTAGGGAATTGCAAGATAAGGGGCTCGCGATTGACGAGATTCGCCGCCGTGCGGGTATGATCGTGCGGGTTTTTGATCCATGCATCTCGTGCGCAACTCACGTGACGCGAAACGAGGATCGGGAATCAAAATGACCGGATTACATTAGAAGATCGATGTTCCTCGCTCGATGCACGTTAGATGCCTCATTTTTTGATGGAATCCTCTAAATTCTAAAGAACATTTTTTAGGTAAACCCGTGATCCTTCAAATCATGCCAACCATATCTGGAAAGCTGATTATCGACAAGGACAACAAGCTGTGCGTGAAAACGCAAATTTCACCTCAAAATCCAACATTATACGATGTACCGCTGGAAGAATTGTTCGAATCCTATATTGATAAGGACGTGCACGTGGATATCTGGCCGGTCGAGATCCGGTTGAAAAAAGGAGGGAAATGATTATGGGCAAGAAAAAAACAGACACGCCTGCTAGTGCTGGTGCAAAGCCCGCAGCTGAAAAAGGTTCGATTCGCTTCGGCGTCATCGGATGCGGGGGCAGGGCGGATGGTTTAACACGAACCCTCATGTCCGATAAACGCGGCGATCTCCTCGCGATCTGCGATATCGATCCGGAACAGATCGACCACTACGAAAAAATGGCGAAATCCAGCTTAGGCCATGGCACGAAGCACTACACGGATTACAAGGATCTGCTCGATAACGCGGATATCGATGCGGTCATCATCGCAACGCCGGATCAATGGCACCATGAAATGGCAGTCGAAGCATTCAAGAAGAAAAAGCACGTGTTTCTCGAAAAACCCGCGGGTACCAATCTCGATCAGAACCAGGCCATCTTGAAGGCTGCCAAGGCGTCTGGAAAGACACTCGAGATAGGGTACGTCTTGCGGTACTCCCCGTTCTACCAGGGCGTCCGGTCTCTAGTCCAGAGTGGCGATATCGGCAACCCGCTAGCGGCCGATGCGCTGGAAGAATATTACGGCGCCTTTCACTTCTACCGGGGCTGGTGGAAATCGAAGGGGAATAACGGTGGCATCATGATTCAAAAAATTTGCCATGACATGGATCTCTGGTACTGGATATTTGGCAAGCCGAGAAAGATCGTCGCTTTCGAGAGCCTCATGAACTTCAAGCCCGGTGGCTGGGATTCCAAGGCAAAGACATGCAATGAATGCAAGAACCATTGCCCCTATTATATCCCCCCCGAGGGTGTCAAGGCATCGAAAACCAAGTCAAACGAATGCGTTTACAACGACCCCCACGACATCACGGACAACTGCAACGTGCTCGTTCAATTCGAGAGTGGCATGACAATGAGCCAAGGTATGAATTTTTTTAATGCGGTAACGCGATCGGATCGATTCATCCACGTGGTGGGTTCGACGGGTGAAATCTCGGGTTGGCTCTCGGAAAACATGGTCCGGTATGACAAGCGTCATGGTAATGATAATGACGTGAAATATCTGCAATTCAGCACCACGGGGGCCGATGGCCATGGCGGCGGTGACCAAATCCAAATCCTAAAATTCCTCGACGCTCTCGTGGAAGGCCGGGAGGCACTGGCCGGCAGGGAGAGCGCCTACTGGTCTAGCATCATCATCATGGGTGCCCAGATGGCGGCGGATCAGAACCGCGTCATTGATGTCAAGGAGTTAACTGCGAAATATCCCTTCCCGGGATAACACGTGTTATATTTTTCTCCTTTTTTGCGTGCTGAAAAAAAAATAAGAGAATCAAGGGTTTTTTGCATTCTTGATAGCATACACCACGACCAGGTCCGCAGCGGCCAAGAGTATATAGAAAACGCTGAATTCCATGCCGATGCCCGTGAACCCGTCTTCCGCCAAGGTGACGATGAAACCGCAAGCTCGGAGAATGGTATACGGCACGAGATAGAGGATGATATTCGTATCTTTCGGAGCGGAACTCGCACCAGGATTTTCGGGTCTCTTAATGGAACGTATAGCGAGCATGACCCAGAGTCCCATCCCGCATACCACCAGGGGAATCGAAATTTCGGGGATGAAATCTAGCTCGGTGCCAACCGCTGCCCAAATAATGGCGTAGAGGGCCTGATTCAAAGCATACACGAGTGCAATCGTGAGCGCCAAGTACACTCCGACGAGCCGTTCTGCATTATGATGCTGTGTCATGCCGGCATTCCCGCTTTCCTTGATTGGCACTGTTTTATTGCAGAAATAAAAGGCTAAACCAAATCCCACACCGATCCCGACACCAGCGGATGCCTCGAAAAAACGCCACGCGTAATGCTGGATGTTGCTCGCCTGAAAGAGCATCCACCACAATGCTGTCGTGACGCCGATGATGAGGGCGAGCTTCACGTTCGTCCAGTCCTTCTGGATGATCTCGAATGCCAGGAACCCGGCGAACAAGCCGAAAAACGCGAGCGCGGTTCCCGTGTCTTCGAGCGCCTCGCGGCACCCGAAACACGAGCCCAAGTCGGAGTAAATGCCAAGGATGTAATTTGGAAGAACGAGCTGGGGAAAAATCTCGCGAAAGCCGAGCGCTGCAAACAACCCGCCAATACCTAACCCAATTCGCAAAACCCACGCTCGCCACGAATATCGCTTCTTCGCTCCGGACCATCCAAGGAGCAATGCACCAGTGCCTGTCCACGGCACTGCTGCGATAAACCACCAGATATACCCAATGGCTGGATCGATAGATAATGCTGGACCAGGTGTCATTGGAAATATGCCCTTGTCCCATTGCTGGTACATCATCCAGCCATGCATCCCGTTGAGCCCAATCGCGCAAATGATGCCAAAAATGCTCCAGCCAAGCCCGTAACGGCGACGTTCAGATGCTACGGTGCAACGCTTGCTTAGTAAATACCACGTGATAGCAAAGCAACAAGCCGCGAACGTGCTGCCGGGAATGGCACCGTAACCATACGTGCCACGGACAGCCCAGCCGAAAAAACCCGCGGAGGTGAACAAGATCGTGGGCAAGATGAGGTCGTTGATGATGCGATTGCCATTTGCACTCATGATTATCGTTTCTTGATGATTTAATACACCCGCGTATATTCAAATCATACCAATTGTCTTGAAGTGTGCCTCACTATTTCCCATTTCATATCAATGCAAGGAAAACAGAGATGAAGAATCCCAACATCTTGTTCATTTTCAGCGATCAGCAGCGCTGGGATACCATCGGTGTTTACGGGCACCAGCCAAGCATCACCCCGAACCTAGATCACCTTGCTGGCGAGGGCGTGAGGTTCGAGCACGCGTTCACGCCGCAGCCACTATGCGGGCCGGCACGAGCTTGCTTGCAGACCGGCAGATATCCCACGGAAATCGGTTGCCACGTGAACAATCGCATGCTGCCCGTTGAAGAGCAAACGATTGCCAAGATCCTTGCAAGTCACGGTTACGAAACCGCGTATATCGGGAAATGGCACCTCGCATCAGGCCCGGATAATTATCGAACGAGTCCAGTTCCCGTCGAACGTCGTGGGGGTTACGCGGATTACTGGCTCGCATCCGACGTGCTCGAATTCACGTCCCACGCTTACGACGGGCACGTGTTTGACATGAATGGTATGCAGCGGGATTTTCCACCGGGCAAGTATCGCGTCGACGTACTCACGGATTGGGTCATCGAGTACCTTCGCGGCCGCAAGAGCCAGAGACCTTTTTTCCTCTTCGTATCGTTCATCGAACCGCACCACCAGAATGACCACCACCATTTCGAGGGGCCCGAAGGCTCGAAAGAAAAGTTCAAGACGTTCACGATCCCGGGGGATCTTGTGGATACCCGTGGGGATTGGCGAATCGAGTTTCCCGATTACCTTGGCTGCATCAACAGCATCGATCAGAACATCGGCCGCATCCGGACAGCTCTCGATGAACTCGGGCTGTCAGACAACACGCTCATCATCTACACGAGCGACCACGGCTGCCATTTTCGCACGAGAAACCTGGAATACAAGCGATCGTGCCACGACGCCAGCATCCGCGTGCCGTTGATCATCAGAGGACCCGGGTTTGAAGGGGGCAAGACCGTGGACGAGCTCGTGTCCTTGATCGATCTCCCGGCGACGATTCTCTCAACCGCGGGCGTTTCGGAGATACCAGCCACCATACGTGGTAGAAAACTCCAAGACCTCGTGGCTGGGAAACCACGCGATTGGCGGGATTCCGTGTTCGTGCAAATCAGCGAGAGCCAATGCAGCAGGGCCGTTAGGACACGGGAGTGGAAATACAGCGTTAAAGCACCGGGCTTGAAATTCTCGGCACCTGATAGCTCCGTCTACGAGGAGGATTGTTTATACGACCTGCAACGAGATCCGTTCGAGCGCCGAAATCTCGTGACGTCGAAAGATCACGGTTCCAAGAGACAACAATTGAAGGATCTTTTAATTCAATGCATGACACAAGCGGGAGAAAAACCGCCGGAGATCATTCCCCGGCATGGCCGCGCATGGCACTGGTTCCATTGAAATTAAATCCTATAAAGAAAAGAGAGAAATAATTGTGACACTACCAGAATATGAGGGAAATAGCATCGTCAACGTGATGAGCTCCATCGCCAATCACTTTAACGGCAAAAACCCTTACCCGTCTCATGCCAAGATCCCCGCAAAACTCATGCAAGACGTGAAGAACGTCGTCGTCATTGCCATCGACGGGCTTGGATTCAACTTTTTCCAGCGTTACTTTAAAGATTCTGCCCTGGCAAGGTATCTGGCGGGAAGCACGACCTCGGTATTTCCCTCCACGACCGCCGCGGCCATGACGACGATTTACACGGGCGTCGCGCCGCAAAACCACGGGATCCTAGCGTGGTTCACGTATTTCAAGGAACTGGGCTTGATTGGTATTATGCCCCCGATGCTCACGCGAGGAGACAGGGGATTGCTGATCAAAGGAGCCGCACAACCGTCCCAGCTCTTGCAAATAAAGTCTATGTTTGTGAACATAAACGCGCGCGGATATTTGCTGTCACCATCAGAATTCCTCAAGAAGCCATATAATCTCGTTGTTTCTGAAAAGGGTCAGCAAATCGGGTTCGGCAAGTTCACGGATATGCTTGAACGGGTCAAAAATATCGTAAAAAACAGCCCAGGAAAAAACCTGATAACCGGTTATTGGCCTGGTGTCGACCAGCTTTCCCATGAGAAAGGAACAACCAGCGAGGAAACCATCCACCACGCGACCGACATCATCACCGAGCTCGGTAATTTCCTCGATTCGTTCGTGCCGGGAAATCCGAACACCAGGATCTTCATCACGGCGGATCATGGCTTGGTCGACACGACGCCCAACCGCATAATCCAACTTGACGATCACCCGGATCTCAAGAACACGCTCACCTTGCCGCTGTGCGGCGAGCCAAGGGCGACCTTCTGCTATGTCCGGCCACGTTGCACGGATGCATTCGAACGATATATCGAAACGAACCTCTCGCACGCGTGTACCCTCGTGAAGACGGAGGATGCTATCGCCCAGAGCTTCTTCGGAAAGTTCGAGCCGCATCCCCGCCTCTTCGATCGAGCTGGGGATTACATATTGCTCATGAAAGAAAACTACGTGTTGAAGGATCTCTTGCTCGGGGAGACCAGGGCTTCGTTGATCGGCCACCACGGCGGAACGAGCGAGGATGAAATGCTCGTGCCTTTATTCATCGGATAACGGGTTAAAACGAGTAGAGACTACTTTCCTTTCCATTTCTCTTTAAAAAACGACATCCTTCAAGTTTGCACCCGGAAATCGCGATCCCGTTAAAATGGTATCCGTGAAATCGGCACCCTCGAGATTGCAATTTTCCAAATCCGCTTCACGCAGATCCGCTCCTTGAAAAATGCACCCTTGAAGATCAGATCTTGAAAGATCGACTTTTTGCAAGATTGCTTTCTTGAAAGAAGATTTGGCGAGTAACGCATCCGTGATCAAGCTCCCAGTGAGATCCGCGCCTTCGAAATCCAAGCCCTCCGCAACAACCCCTAGGAGATTTGCATAACGCAACTTGGCGCCCTTGAGCGGGAGGTTTGAAGTCAACTTCTCTTCCATAAAGTCTGCCTGCTTCCCCTTCAAGCCTTTTACCTTCAAGTACACGCCGATCACGAGCCCGCTGGTAGAGAAGGTCTGCCATATTCCACCAGAACCACCAGAATTAAGAAATAATTCATGATCCCGCAAGTTTGAATTCCATTTCTCAAGCGTGACTGGTTTATGACCGCTAGCTATGTAATGCATAAGGCTTTCATCGATATCCTTCACGATGGCTCCAGGCTCCGATGATAACGGGAAATGTTCGTGGATTGCGTTCAAATCGGGTTTCGTGACTGGATCCATACGCGGTATTTTATGAGCATTCATTTTTTCATAGCTCGCGATGGTGATTTGAAAAAAGGAAAACGCACGAACGAAGCATTATCTATTGCTTTCCCGCCCACCACTTGATGTCGATGTCGGGGAACAGGTTATCCTCAATCTCGAGGCGCCCGAGGTATTCCCAGCTCCCTTGCGGGATATTCTTGCCCTCGGCAAAAGCCTTGGCCATCTCGTAAAGCTTCACGACGTTCTCGTAATGCAAGGCCACGCGAGCTTCGGCATAATCACGGGCGCTCCACGTGCTGATGAGGAATTGCCAGTCGCTGGATTCGAGTAGCAACTCCTCGCGAGCCAGCTGGTTGCAGATTTTCTTGAGATCGGGTTTGTCGGTCTCGCCGTACTTGTCGGCGATCTCCTTGATCTTCTTCTGGCATTCCGTGATGCGTTCCCACGTCCATTGCGTCCATTCGTTGAGCCATATCCAGTGACCTCCACCTTGACCCCAAGATCCTTCGGGAAGGCTGATCTGGTCAATCGGGGGGAACATGTCGAGGTAGTGACCTGCCGTGGTGAGTTTCAGTTCGGGATCGTCTTGCACCCACTTGAGAACGCGGCCCATGAATTGCGGGCCCTCGAACCACCAGTGGCCAAACAGTTCCGTGTCGTACATGGCACAGATGATCCCGGGCTTTTTAGCGTTGTTGTAGTATTCCTGGAGCAATCCCTTGATCGTGTTCTTGTAGTGCGTTGCATTTTCATCAAGCCGGCCCGGGACATCAGCAGGATAGTATTCCATCTTGGCACCGAGGTCCAGCTTCGCGCCGGTGACTTTCCAGTACCGAAGGCCACCCGGGAAGTGTTTCTTGTGAAAATCGAGATAGGTGCCATCACCCGGGTAGCCGTGCTCGCCGCTCCACACGAGGATGCCGGTCTTCTCGTCCCGGGTGAAAAACGCAACGGGCGCGATTGGCTCGGAACTATGGATGAGGTACGGGCTGTACGGCGTGCGCCCCTTGATCTCGCCGACTGGCTTGTAACTGGCCATGAATTGCTTCCACAAGTCCTTCAAGAGCTTGAACCGCGCCGCGTATACACCTTGTGCCAAGCCACCCATGGTGAGGTGCGTGTCGACGAAGAAATAGTCGAGGTTGTTCTTTGCGATGAAGTATTCGACGCCTTTTCGTTCCACCGGCTTCGAATTAGGATCGACCGGGTTCTTCCATTTATAGGCGGGACGATACGCGCATTCCGGAAGCCATATACCTCTGGGATCCTTGCCGTAGATGCGCTTGTATGATGCCACTGCAGTCCGGATTTGCGCGTCGATGGAAAAATCGTTCGGCAGCAGAGCAAAATAGCCGTGCGTTGCGGCACACGTGATGATCTCGATGATGTCCTTGTCTTGCAGCGCCTTGAAAGCACCAGGGATGTCCTCGTGAAACCGGTCGATGAACGTGCTCCGGATTTTGCCATACCATTCTTCCCAGAATTTCGCCATCTTTGCCCGGTTTTGAAAATTTTCGCTTTTAAACTGGTCTTGATCGTGCTTTGCAGCCTCTATCTTCTCATGTAAATAATTTTTAAACCCGTCCTTGAATCTTGGTTGCACCATCATCTCGGACAAGACTGGCGTTATGCCGATTGTCAGCGTTGGCGTATATCCCTTATCGACAAGCTCGTAGAGCTCGATCAAGAGGGGGAGATACGTTTCCGCTGCAGCCTCGTTTACCCACGAGGTTCCATGAGGCCACACGCCATGATTTAAAACCCACGGCAAATGGCTGTGTAGCACGAAGGTGAAATGTCCAATAGTATCAACCATGTCAATCCGCCATGATTCCGTTTACACGGTACATTGTACTTCATACAAAATAACGATTGCCGCTATTGAAGTTAGGTGTTCCGCGGGATTGCTCACCGATGGCGAAACGCGTCGATCTCGATTTCGGGCCATGGATTGTCGATGTCTTCCATTTCCTTCAAATCTTTTGCGTTGATGCGCTTTAAGTCTGAAGGATTCTTTGCTGCCCACAATAGCTTGTTGAACCGTTGATGATGGTTGTGAAATCGTTGGTTTGCGTATTCCTTCGCTTGTTTCGTGAAAAGCAAGAAAGGCCAGTCGCTTCCTTCCATGAGCAGCAATTCTCGTGCCATCTGGGATTGTATTCGACTTTCCCGCGGATTGCTCGATCCGGTCGTTTCCTTGGAGGTACGGAGCACGTTTTCAAAATCAACTGTGCTACCATTGATATACGGCCAAAGCCACGAGTGCTCGGGGTTCTGCCACACGGTAAAATCCCCGTTCAACCCCCACGTGGAAGGTTGCATCTTGATCGTGGAAAAGGTATCGCCATATTTCTCGATATACTCGTCCAAGGCCAAGCATTGCACCTGGGAATCTTTTAATAGCCTGCGATACACGGCTTCTATCCATGCTGGACCCTCATGCCACCAATGGCCATACAATTCGCAATCGTACGGCGATGCAATGACCGGCGAGCATTCCCGTACCGTTCCGGATGCTTCAGCGGCTTTTTCCCGAAGCAACTGGACAAAGTGGTCCGCGTGCACCTGCACCCGTTCCATGGCTTTTGCTGGCAGGTACGTTTCTTTTGGCACCTGCTGGGTGACGCGCCAATACTGCAATCCAGATTCGCTATCCTTGGAATGAAACTCGCGATAATACGGATCCCCGGGATACCCGCCATCAGGCGACCAGACTTGCTTTCCCGTGGCTTGATTGCGGCCAAAAACACAGACCCCGGATTCTAGCTTGTATCCACGATAGGTGGTTGGTGCAAGTTCGTGGTTTTTATTATCTAGTAAGGCTGCACGCTCGATGCCGATGTTTTCAACGAAGAAGAATCGGATGCCCTCGTCGGCAAGCCACTCGTCGATGCCACGGCGTTCCCGGTTTTCCCGTTTCGACCATTCTCTCGGGCGATACGCACATTCTGGCAGCCAAAAGCCTCGTGGTTTGCACCCAAAGTATTTTTCATAGGATTTCACGCCGACATGAATCTGGGAATACACCGCGGAGTCATGCTCGAGCAAGGGTAAAAAACCGTGCGTGGCTGCTGAGGTGAGTACATCGATGATGCCTTCTTCCTGCAACCACTTGAATGAGTTGATGATGTTGCGGAAAAAAAGCGATTTATAGTCGTCAAAGGTGCGTTGAAAGGACGCCAGGTAATATCGTGCAACGGCTTGCTTGGCCTCGTCGCGGGAGAAACGATCGCAATCGCGCTGGGCGCGTCGAATCTTGTCCTCCATGTACTCGCAAAACCGGTCGTTCATGTAGGCATCGGCAAGTTGCTCTGCTAAGACGGGCACGATCCCGACCATCACGCGTGGCTTCAGGTTTTCCCTTTGAAATTGGCGAAAAATTGATAGCAAAGGTAGGTAAGTCTCGTTCATTGCCTCGAAAAGCCATTCCTCGCCCGCAGGCCATATACCCGATCGGCGACAGAATGGAATGTGCGAATGTAGCATCAAAGAAAAGGTTCCAATCATCAGTTCATATTGCCCATCATCAATAATTAAGTATTGCCCGAGGCAAACTGGTTTGAAGATCGGAAAAGCATCGACAGAGCTCGGCAGAAGGAACGGCATAGAAAAGAATCGCCGTTCATATAGCCTGGATATCGATTGGCACGTGCACACGACCAACTCTTGCGATTCCAAGATAAATCCTCGCGATGCTTGCGTTTATGCTGAAATAATGGGATTAAAAGGGATATGCTTCACCGAGCACATCGATTTCGATCCCAGGGATACCGGATATAACTGGTTTCACTGGAACGCGTATATAAAGGAAATGGAAGCCACGAAACAGGAGCATCCAGGGTTCGTCCACACGGGGTTCGAACTCAACTGGCAGGAGAAGTTCAGCACTGGATTGCTCGATTTCCTCGATGATAAAGCGGTGGATCTCGTGCTCGGCAGCGTCCATTGGTTGAAGTCAGGCCATATTTGCCAGAAATCGACATTCACGAGTCTTTCCCTCGATGCCTTTCTCGACGAGTGGATCCACGAGGCGCTGGACTTGCTCAATCGGGACATTTGCCACGGATTTGCACATTTCGATTATTTTTACTTGTTTGGCCAGGAATTTTATCCCAATCTCAAGCGAGATGATATTTTTTACCTCACTGAACCCGTCATCGATGCGATCATCAAGCACGACGTATCCCTGGAAATTAATTCCCGGGTTCTGCGAAAAGGGCTGAGCGAGCCATGCCCGTCGTGGCGATTCATCGAAAATTATTTCAAGGCTGGAGGAAGAAAAGTGCATATTGGCAGCGATAGCCATTCAGTCGGTGAAATTGGCTTTCAATTCGATGCGATTCGGACACGTTTGGCCACGTTATTGGCAAATTGTAAATGATTGATGAATATGGTAAAACCCACGCCAGAAGCCATCACGGAAAAGGATCTAGCCGTGTTCAAGTGCCCAGCAAAAAAATGCAACGGATTTCTCGTCCCGTATGAAATCAAGAGAAACCCAGAAAAGGTAACGATTTTTTCCACGTGCTACGACTGCAAAAAACGGTACAAATTCAAGCTAAGCATGGACGACGAAAGCGCGTGGATGCCATCGCTGCGAAAATTTACCTGGCGTTGCCCGTTCTGCGCCGATTGGGATATCGACATCAAGAAAGCCGTGGGCTTCTATGTTTTCCGCGTCTCCATCTCGTGCAACAAGTGCCAAAAGAATGCCTCGAAAAAAATCGAGCACGAAATCTATGAAAAACTCATGGCCGGCATCGCATCCAAGCCGCAAGTCTCTAATACAAAACCGGGCGAGAACTTAACCGAGCATACCGAACCGGGGGCGACGCCCGCCATTAAAGGCCCCGCAAGCAAAAAGAAATTACTCGTCTGTCCCGCTTGCGAGCTTGAGATCACCGAGGAGTTCAAGGGTTATTGCCCGGGTTGTGGTTTCCGGTTCTCGGCGGAAATCGAAGACCGTCCTTGATAAAATTCCTTCTCAGTCCAGGTGGAAGACCTCATCCATGTCTGCCCACCACTCGCCTTTCTTCCTCGTTTTCAACGGTTCTTGCATGGGCTTCACATAATCCCACCATTTCTGGGTTTCGGGATCCGCAGCCATTTTTGCCATATCCGCGTCATAATCCTCGCCGGCATACTCGAAATAACTGAAAAGATAGCCGCCCTTGTAGAATATCGAGTAATTCTGGATGTCGCACTTCTTGATCATCGCCAGCACGCCAGGCCAGACCTTCGCGTGACACTTCTTGTATTCCTCGAAACGATCTGCCTTGACCTTTATGATACTGCCATACCGTTTCATGTTCTCACCAATCCACGAGCTTTGGTTAATTCAAGATACCATCTAAACGTATTTAACTATCTTGAACGATTGAGATGTCGAGTATATCGAGGCTCGACCGTGAATCACAAGGAACGGTTCTTTGCGACCATCGAGCGAAGACACGTGGATCGCCCTGCATCGTGGCTTGGGATGCCCACAACTGCCGCGTTGCCCGGGCTGTTCAAGCATTTCCGCGTGCACAACATCGACGAGTTGAAAGTGAAGCTTGACGATGATATTTATCCCGTCGACGTGCCGTACCATTCTCCGGTCGCGAATCACATCGCTTGCGCCTTTCCCTTCGCAAAGAGCACCGCTCCCGATTATGAAAATCGCACGCTGACGACGCCGGGGTTTTTCGAGGGCTTCACTGACCCTGCGAAGGTCGATGACTTCAATTGGCCTGACCCGGGCTTGTATATCGACCCGAACGAATGCCGTGCTTCGGTACAAGATGTTCCGAATGATTACGCAGTTCTGGGTATATTGTGGTCAGCTCACTTCCAGGATGCATGTGCCGCCTTCGGCATGGCCAATGCCCTCGTCACGATGTTGCGATACCCGTCGATGTTCAAGGCGGTCATCGATCGCATCGTGGAATTCTACCTCAAGGCCAACGAGATCTTTTTCAAGGCGACGAAGGGAAAAATCGATGCCGTGCTCATCGGGAACGACTTCGGTGGCCAACAAGGATTGCTCCTATCCCGCCGCCACGTGCAGAAATTCGTCATGCCCGGCACCAAGCAGCTCATCGCGCATGCAAAGAAATACGGCCTCAAGATCATGCACCATTCATGCGGGTCAGTTTACGAGTTGATCCCGGATTTTATCGATGCGGGAGCAGATATCGTCCATCCGATACAAGCATTAGCCACGAACATGGAACCCGCGAGGTTAAAGGAATCCTTCGGCGACAAGGTGGCATTTTGCGGTGCCGTGGACACGCAAGACTTGCTTGTCCGCGGATCGCAAGGGCAAGTGCGGGACAAGGTCCACGAACTCAAGAAAATTTTCCCGACTGGCTTGATCATCTCCCCGAGCCATGAAGCTCTCTTGCCCGATGTTCCCCCGGCTAATGTTGAGGCTATGTTTCAAGCAGTGAAGGATTGAAAGATCATAGCGCACATCCTTCCATTGATGATTAAATTGGGTCAAGTTTTTATGGAAATTCGGGTTTCATAGATATGATTGGTTCCCTCAGTCATTTCAAATGGAGTGAATAACCATGGCATCAAATATGAATAAGTTCCTCGCAATTCTAGCGGGCATATTAGCAATAATTGCCGTGATACCCATAGATTTCCTTTCGTGGTGGAAAGCGGACGTAGATCCATCCATAGGCGCGAATTTCTCGAATTATATAACAGCATTCGCACAGTTTTACAAGTGGAATGGATCATCATATGATATCATACCGCTCGATAACATGTACTTGATCACTGGCATTTTGGTCATCGTCGGCGCAGTTCTCTTGTTCGCGGGCGGTGCAAAGGCAATCAAAGCGCTAGCATTTCTCGGTGCACTGATAACAATTGCCGGTCCAATCGTCTTCCTAATTGCCCATAACGGCAACGACGTGTTGAGTGCATGGTATAATTTATATACCCGGAATTTGTTCTTTGGCACGGACACGATCGCGCTCTGGGATCTTGGCGGTTCGACAACCTGGTACTTGAACGTGGGATTTTTCTTGCCACTTGGTGCAGGTTTATTGGGTTTCTTGAGCTTGAAATCGAATAAATAAGATTCCTCGCTCATCACGAGATTTTTCAACAAAACCATATACGATTTTTCTTTTTTTGCTTTGTTTTACCTTCGCTTTTAGATACATCATTATTATATATGCTTGGAGCTGTCTCGATAGTGGAACATGGTATCACGATATCGGGAAACATAGGGATGGACGGAATCCCGATCAGGAAGGTCGGTGCATCAAAATATGCCCTCTTGCCCACGCTGCAATGCCACGATTGCCCCGGATGCGATTGTATGCGCCAAGTGCCGGCTTGTTGTCCGGTACTTTTGCGAGAGCTGCAACAACCCGATCTTCATTAGCACCAAGTATTGCACGAAATGTGGCGCAGTTAATTCAAATTATGATCCAACCTTCGACAAGCCTTCGGGAAACGCGCAAAGCACAAACAAGGGGGAGGTTGTCGACACGGATTTCGACCAGGAGAGTGCTAAGATCGCCAAGGAAATTGCCGAGCTCAAGGCATCGCTCGTCCCGTCTCGGCCACCCGTGAAGAAGGCGGCGACGCTGCTATTTGCAACCGAAAAGGATAAGCCCGCGATCAAGGACATCTACGAGCAATCCATCGACATCATGAAGGAGCCGACCGTCGACGAGGCACACATGCTCATCCAGACCATGGCAATTTCCTCCGCCGAGCTACAACCTGAAAAGGCAGAAACGAAGCCGGTGAAAGCGGTCTCCTCCTGGGATTGCGAAGTCGTCGTGCACTCGAAAAACAAGCAAGAGCCTGTCCATATTGGCCTTGGCAGCAGTCCCGATAGTGCAAAGGGCGTTCCTGGCACGATCTTTTTCACGCAATCCTCGGTCATTTTCATCACCTACATTCCGCAATACCGGGACATCAGTGATATCTTCGCTTATTTTGCCTTCAACATCGACTTGTTGAGCAGCTACACGCTAGACCCGGCCATGGAAAAAAACAAGCTCGTCTTCAACAATAGCGGGTTGTTCAAGAAGAAGTTTCCCGGCGTTCAAGCGATCAACGTGCATTTTTCATGGTCGACGGATGCAGCGCAAGGCGATGTCGACAGCCAGATGTTCGTGTTCAAATCACTCATCGACCGGTTGAAGCTGTTTCATATTGAATCGCATTTACTCAGCGGGGACTACTTGTTCACGACAGGGAAATCCCCGAAAGATCCCGGGATTCAGGACATTGTTCAAGAATTGAAAGGCATGCAATCAATTTACGATATCATCGCGGATAAATACCCTTCCTTGGTCCGCGGTTGATACTATAACATCTTTTCTTCCATCGCCCGGATATTCTCGGCCTTTTCCAGCACCTTCCCCGTCTCTTCGGGTCGCAACACGACCACGCCATCGAGGTCAGCGACGATATAATCGCCTGGCCGTATCAAGACCCCACCGCACATGATCGGGATGCTCACATGCGTGCCAAGATCGAGGCCTGGCGTGAACGTGGTCGCCCATTCGCCCGTGATGACGCGTGGCGTGATGTATCTTGCCCACACGGGAAAATCGAGCTTGCGGATTTCCACGAGGTCACGAACGCCACCATCGATGATGGCAGCGGTGATATTCGATTTTTTTGCGAACCTCGTGAAGATTTCTCCCCACACGGCTCCCGTCAACCCGGACGCGTCGATGGCCAGCACGAGGTTTTTGCTGCCATTCTTGGCGCACTTCTCGAAGATCGATCGCACGGGATCAAGGGATTTTTGCAGGATTTGCACGGTTTCCGCGGTGCCAGCTACAAGGTGTCCATCATTCGTTCGCGAGCGGATCCCGTAGTCCAGGACATCGGCGCCACCTTTTGCATCGGAAATCAGTGCCGTGCCAAGAAGGCGTAGCTTCTGCAAGATCATAGCTTGGTTCATAACTCTTCCTGGTTTGCCGGTGGCTTACAACTTCATAAAATAGTCGTCTTTAAGCGTGTCGAGAACGATGTTTGTTTCGGCCTTCATGTTGGTCAATTTCGAGATCTTGTTGTTGAAGCTGCTGAAGTCGATCATGTTCTGGAACCGCGCGATGAGTACAAGATCGTAGATGCCGGATGTTTGAAAGATCACGTTGATCTCGGGGAACGTGTTGATCAATTCCTCCTTGATGTCTTGCAAGTGCCCGCCCTCTACCTTGATATAGACCAGGGCAATAATGGTATAGCCAAGCTTTTGATTGTCAAGTATAGGGACAAATCCCTTGAGGATGCCATCGTCCTTCAATTTCTTGAGCCTGTTATGCACAGTGCCTATACTAATACCATGCAGCTCGGAGATTTTTCGGAACGGTACCCTGGCGTCTTTCTGTAACTCCCCAAGGATCTTCTTGTCCAGATCATCCATTATATTTCTCAATCATCCATGAAGTATTTAACGATTTTTTGCAAACTCATTCACATTTTCTCGTCCCGTTAAGAAGATCCATAGAAAATTCATAGTTCTTTGAACAATGTTCAATTGAATTATAAATAGAATATCGATCATACTTTTCTAATTACTTGGTTTTGGCCGTTCTTGGCCAAAATCAATGCCATGATAATGCAAATCGCCATCATCACGACCATAACGAGCACATTCATGAAATATGATGTAGAATATGCGATGAACTGGGTAATGTAACCCGCCAGCAGCGGCCCGATGAAAAATCCCAAGCCTATAAATGATTCGAACATGCCCATAAGCAATCCTCGCTTGGCTGTTGATCCGCTCATGACCACAAGGTTCATCGATTCTGCATACAGGATCCCGAATAATAGTCCGCTACATGCGAATAAGGCGATAAACACGGATATTATGAAGATGTCGGACAAGAACGCCATGATCACGAATATAACGACGAGCAATCCCGATACGAGCACGAGCTTGAATTGCACGAGGTGCTTATGCAATCGTACCTTGCTACTCGTGAACCCTTGGCATGCCAAGCGTGCTGCTTCCGTGAATCCTACCAGGGCTCCGAAACCTTGTGCCTCGTACAAGTTCGTGGTGGAGGTGGACAGGTCGCCTAATCCGAAGCCATACATAAAGATGAATATCAACCCGAGCAGCAATGTGAGCACATGCATATTCACGTGGCCATGCTTATTCCCGCTCTTGATCTCCTCAGGGGTTTCCATGACCGGGGCACGTCCCGCTATATTTTTTGGCACGTGGAACCACTTGATCACGATGATCAGGTTCAAGCCTTGACTCACGACGGGCACCACGAGTGCCATATCGATGTTCCAGAACGTGATGAAGGAGAGTAAAACTTGCCCGAAGAGAACGCCGAGGTTCCATCCTAGATTGTAGGTGGACATGCCACGGCGGGAGATCGCTTCAAAATCCGCTTTTTCCCCGTTACAGCAATTAAGCGACACGTCGGACAGGCTTGCTTGCAAGATGGGCCAGAAGAATCCATTGGCAACTCCCTCCATAAGTCGCAAGATAATAATGAAGGCAATCAGCCATAGATCGCGCGTGGATTGCACCGTGATAACCACGATCAAGAAAAAACAAGCAATGGCAAAGTTGCTCGTGGTAGCAATGAGCAGCGTGTTCCGGCGGCCGATGCGATCCGAGATACGGCCAGCAATCGCCGGAGAAAAGACATATGTAAGTGCGATGGCGGCTGCAGACACGCCGGAATAGAAATTAGAGCCCCAATACACTAATATGAAAATCGATGCACCCGTGCCGATCAAGCCACCGGAAAACGTCCTCCAAAATCCGAGTATTGCGATAACACGAAAATCCTTCTGGGACTCGGACATTTTCCATCAACTAACCTTGTTATGCTGCCGGGCGTGCACGATCTGCGTTGTTATGTTTCCACACATGAAGCAGTGCCCATATAGGTTGTATTTTCCCCGAAGACGCCGACAAGAAGCGATGATGAATAAAAAATGATATAATGCCCTCAAACGCACATTAATATAATGCTATCACGAGGACTTATTATGAATACGAATGCTCAAACATCATCAGCCTCCCCCGAAAATGCGGGCTCTGGAAGGGAGGGGCTTAACAAGCGCAATTTCTACAAGAGCTTCAACGTGTCAATGGCAATCACCGCGATCTGCCTGGCCGGAATCGTCGGCGCCATCACGATAGACAATTTTTTTAGGCCAATCATTTCGACGAGCAATTACCATTTCAATCTTCAATACCGAGCTGGCATGGAGGGCCCGATGAACGGCGTGGTCAATAATTCTCTCGTCCCGATTCTCCAGATGTACGACGCGCATCCCACGTGGAAAGCGAACATCGAGTTCCAGGGCCAAGTGCTGGAATGGATGGAACATATGGACCAGAGCGCAGCGAACGGCACGTACAAGTTACACGATAACATCACCAGCACGCTCGAATTGCTCCAGCGCGTGGTCAACCGCGGCCAGGTGCAACTCATCTTGATGCAATATAGCGATGCACTAGCCGTGGCCTACCCGTACTTGCCGTGGTACAAGAGTATCAACTACACGCAAGAATTGCTGCTGAAGTACAATATAACGCGCGTTTCCCGGGCCATTATGCTTCAAGAGGGACAATTCTTCTTCGGCTTGTCCAGGGCGATGCAAGATATCACGTTTGCAAATGGCACGCCCATCTACGACACGATTATGGGGCTGCGCGAGATCTTGAGCTATTTTAGGGTCAGGACGCAAGCTCCGCTGTACACGTGGACTGTCCACACGACGAGAAACACCACGTTGCCACGAACGACGACCACGTTCAAGGTATTTCCCTACTGGATCATTCCTTTCGTGGAAACGGGCGCATATTACTGGAACGTGTGGTGCCAGGACGGTGAAAACGTGAACACGGGCTTTTTGGTCACTTGGGAAAACACGGACTTCGCCTACAGCGATATTAAAATGCGGAACCACGAGGCGCAAATCGCGGAGATGGAACAGCGAGGAAACATTTTCATGACATGCAGTGAATGGATGGCCAGGGCGGAAGCGATGAACCTGGTCCAGCCTCTCGATTCCTACATCCCGGAAACCCACTGGCAAGTGTTCAACTACCGCAGCCAATTCATCTGGATGGGCGAGAACGGTGACATAGACGATGGCCAGATCACCGCTATGCTCTACCGCACCTACCAGATCCTCCAGGCCGTCGAGCTCATGCTCAATTACTCGTATTTCAAGCTTAATAACATCACGAAAGCGGAATACGAGGCGCAATACCAGATCCTCGCGAGGGCATGGCACCGTCTCGCGGATGGCATGGTCACTGACGTGACGGGACTCAGTCCTGGGTACGCGGAAAGTCACCACGCCTATGTGCAAGCTGGCTACGCGCTCGGCAATGCGACCCTTGTCAAGAACTTCGTCTTGAATCGGACCGCTTCCTTGAACAGCACGGTCAACGGAACCACCGGCACGAACGGTTTCCAGGTAGTTCCCTACAATTTCGTCCCGCTCGTGCAATGGGATCGATCTAACCAATCGCTCTACGATTGGACCAGCACGATCATCACGGATGACGAGCAATTCATCAACATCACGCGTACCGGTGCTGCAAGCGAGGCCGATCTGCCTTTCGACGATATCATTCAGATGAACACGTGGAACTACGATATTTCCCGGTACACGTTTGAATCCGCGTACAACCCGGAGCTGAGCAATCTCACGGAGTTTTATGCCGTGACTTTGAACTTCAAGTGGCGAAACGAGTCGACGGAAGAACCAGAATGGGGGTACATCAAGTTCGTCGGGAACTTCTCGACGATCAGCTATTCACCGACCATGTACGAGAACGAGACTATCTCGCTTAATCGCGCCGACTATTACGTGGACGAAGCAGACTGGTATGGCGATTGGGCCGGGGAAAATTTCCCGAACAACTTCGAGTTTTTCTTGCCGCTCTCCAACGGGCTCCTCTACTCGGAAAATTCCCGGTTTGCCATCGTCAAGAACTGCACGTCGGACCACATCACGGGCAAGTGGAATACGGATAATTTCCGGTTCATGCAGACCAACACGAAAAACCATAGTTTGCCCTTGCAAATGTTCGTGCTGAAGGATGTTTCCCGGAACCAAGCCCTCGCCTTCGCGAACATGGTGAACACATGGACGCCCGTCAAGATCGCCGGAGGTGCCTTGGAATGAGCGAAAAAGCGGTGATGTCGAGCCGGACACAGATGGGGTTGGATATCGAGAATCGCAAGTACCTCGGCAATGGTATCGCGTGGTCTGGCGTGCTTTACATTGCCATGGGGTTCTTCATGATCGTCGTTGGGAACATTTGGCTCACTTTGCCCTTGAACACACCAAGTATATTCCAGATCATCGGCTACTATGGCCAAGCCGATTACATCAAGTACATGAGCATAGCATTCTTCGGCATCGCGGTGCTTGTCATCGCCTCGGGAATCCTTTACAAGAAACGTGGCGAGGAGGAAAAGATCCGGAAGCTTTCGAAAATCGTGGCCATCGTCCAGCAACCGTGGATCGCTATTGCTTTAATCGCCATCGCCGGGGTCTGGTTATACATCATCCTCGATGCGGATGGCGATCTGGCTGCGGCAATCGCGAGCATGAACGGCCTGGACGTGAGTGACGAGCAGCAAAAATACGAGTTCATCTGGCTCATGGAGAAGCTCCCGATCGTGCCGTTCTTGCTTTTCGGCGTGTTTTCCATTGCCATCTATCCCATGACCATGTACAGCAGCGCCATCTTGCTCCAGGACACGGGCATGAGCTTTCCATGGGATCCAATTATGTCGTACGACGACCGTGCGCGCAAGTACGCGGTGAAGGGTATGCTCGTCGGTGGGGTCTACTACATCATCATTGGCGTGGCGATCTGGGGTCTCGGTTATGTCCGGGCCATCGGCATCGACGTGTTCTACCCGAACTTTCCCATGGAGACATACCCCATGTGGCTGAACGTGTATTATATCTTCCCGATCGCGTTTGGTATTTGCTGCATCGCCACGAGTTTCTTGTATTACTTCTATTCGACCAAGATCTGGGCGAGATCGCTGGCCTGGTACTGCGGGTTCATGCAAATGCTCGTTCCCGTGTTCGGCTGGTTCTTCGGTATCAACTTGATGCTGAATCTCTGGCACTCCGGAAAGGAGATGGATGCAAAGGTGGCACGGCGTGGCCTCTTTTATGGCTTTTCAGTTGCGATTTTTTCGACGCTCGTGCCTTTGTTCATTTTCATAATGATCGGGCTGAATAGGATCGTTCCCACGAGCTTCCGCTTCGCCATTGACTGGAGCAACTTGAAAGCACAGGTCGACGGACTCGTATGGACGTTCACGCTAGTGTTGGTTCTGTTTTACTTCATCGCGGGGTTCTACTTGATTATGGAATCCATCGTATCAAATGTTGCAGCCCAGAGGAGTTTCCAGCGTGGTCTAGCGTGCATGTTCTTATTTCTAGGCCTAGTGGAATTAAGCGTCTTAATGTACTCGATCTTCAAGGTGCAACCATATCCGGGCATCATCATCCTCCCGCCAACGATTCCTGCACCGGCAGACGTCCGTGGCGACAACAGCGTCGTGTTCTTGCTGGCTTGTGCCTCGGTCATCTACATCACGTACTGCATCGAGAAGTACATCAAGAACAGCAAGAACATGGTCATCACGAAGCTGATATTCATTCTCGCGCTCGGCGGTGTCGCGGCATTGATCTTCTCGTTTATTCCCGCCATCAGCGGGGGAGAATGGTACCAGATCGGTGGATACGTGTTCATGGGGTTGCCCATCATCGGCCTTGCATTCGGTGTTCTTATGATCCTCATCACGTATGGCCAGTTAGCAGCGCAAACATCGGGCGATATCAAGAAAAACGCTCTCACGATCCTCTACGGCTTCTTGATCACCGTTGTGGCTGCCATCTTACACGTGCTGCGGAGTTCCTTGAGCTTCCCGTTCAACTGGGTCGTGTTTATCGTGCTGAACATCGTGGGCGTCATCGTCTTCATGCAAGGCATCTTGAAATCGTCGTATTGATGAATTCCACGAAATCGCGTGGTTTTTTTACCTTTTTTTCCTTTGGCTTGATGATAGATCACTGATATATCAGAATGGAAATTATGCAAGCGCGAGGCCTTGGCAGCAATCAAGATGAAGTTTTTTCGATGCTGCAGCGAAGCGTGGACGTGCTTTCCCACCTTTTTTTAACCGTGCCGGAATCGGACGTGAGCGCGGTAATCGGCCGAGATTTTTTCGCCGAGGCACTTTCATGGCGTGATACCCGGGAAATATCAGATATGAAAGTTGAGATGGCCAAGATTCCGGCGTACGTCCTTGTATTACAACTGCTGTTCTATTCCAGGCTTCGAGAGGCGTATCCCGGCCTTCGAGAACTAGCCCCGTCGACGATACAAGGCATCGACGAGATAATCGCGATGTTTCGAAACGCATCGGCCACGACGCCGTGGAAATGTATCTTCGAGTATGATATGCTGGCGCTATGCAAGCAAGCGAGCGTAACAAGGGAATGCGTGACGGCCGTGCGATCCATCTTGCAAGATGCTGAACGATCGCCGGTAAAAAACATACCTGGCGAATTGCTCGGCATCGCGTTTCAGCGGCTGATTCCCGGGGCCTTACGCAAGGTGATCGCCGCGTATTACACGACCATCCCGACATCGGCACTGCTCGCCGCGCTGGCCATCGATTCGCCGGAACCGATCATCCTTGACCTGGCTTGCGGGGGAGGCAATTTGCTCGCCGCGGCATACAAGCATGCACGAGCATTGCGAGGTAAAGCAAGTGATCATCGGGAACCAGATAACTACGCCGCCACGCTCCACGAGCAAGTATTTGGCGTGGATATTATGCGGTTTGCAACGTTGCTAACCACGATCACGCTAGCACTCCTGGAACCAGGCTCGTGTTCAAGTGCGTTCAAGATCGGCATAGCGGATGCAACGCTGTTGAAGCCAGGAGACACCATCATCCCTGCCATCAAGCCGGTCGAGTTCCTCTCGGCCAGCTCCCCGCCGTCCATCGTATTGCCACGAGCGGGGATCGTGATTATGAATCCACCCTTCACGAAAAACGAGAACATGTCCAAGATCTCGGTAAAAGGCACGGGTGACAAGTATATCCAAAAACAGCACCAAGATTTCACCGATTATAAGCTATCGCTCGGCGAGCGATTTGCCGAGTTCACAGAGGTTGTCGTGTCCGATGGTGCCCAGCAAAAAACGATCAATTGCATCCACAAACAAATGGGATTATTTGCCTATTTCATCTTGCTCGGTGACCGATTTCTTGAACCAAATGGAAAGATGGCACTGGTTCTGCCATCGAGCTTTTTGCGGATCAAGGCCTGTGAAAACATCCGGCGTTACCTTAGCGAGTATTACACGATCGATTATATTGTATCGAGAATTGATCGGCCTCATTTTTCCGAGAACACGGAATTCCGGGAGATCTTGATGGTCACGACGAAGCACCAGCCGACAGCCGCGTCAAGGCCATGTTCCTACGTGGTGTTAGCAATGCTCCCCAATGACCTGCACGAGATCGAGGTGCTCGCATCTTCGATACACCGGGGGGAGCCGGGCCCGGACATTGCCGGATACACAGCCGTGCCGCAACCCGTGATGAAAGCAACCGTTTCCAATTGGTTCTTACCGATGGCCTCATCAAACAAGCGATTGATGGAAATTCACAAGCAGGTCTTGCAATCCGACACTATTACCAGATATCATAACATCGTGCCGAAGGAGGGCTTCATCCGGGGATTGGATTCAACGCACAAGAAAGAACTCGAAACGTGTTTCATCGTGGATCCCGTACACGATGCCGGAAACGTCACGTGGAAATACATGTGCACATCCAGGGACCAAATCGTGTTCGCGATGAAAAATAATGAAAGCGTTCCGCTCAAGATTGATGTCATAAATACCCGGCCCGGCATCAAGTCTACCGCGAACCTGGGTCGCTTCGAGATTGGCGAATTGCATGATTACGTGATCATCGATGACTTTCCAGCAGAGAGTGGTTCGCAATCGGGCGTTCAAGCCTGGGTAAAAAAGGTTGATGATCGCACGTCACGATTGTTCCACATCAGGCGATTCGACGTGACCGCGCCCGGCACCATTCATCTTGGTTATTACTCGATACAACCAAGAGCCCCGACAGGATTGACGTGGGTCATTAAAGGCATTGACGATCAAGATGCAAAAATCATCACGCTCTGGCATAATTCGACTTTTCACTTGATGCAAGTGTTCTTGAACCGAAAAGAGACCCGGGGTGGCTACATGGCGGTCGACGAATACAATTTCGAGGCGTATCACGTGATCAACATCAAGAAAATGAAACCAGCCCAGATCGCTGAAGGGCTTTCGATCTTTGAAGACCTGGCCAAGATTAGCTTTCCGGGCATTTTCCGTCAATTGCTAGGGCTTTCCCGTGAAAGGATGATCATCGACATGTATTTCGCGAGGATCTTGTTTCCTACCCTTAAAAGACCGCATTTATTCGCTGTGAAATTGCAAACGGTCATGTTTGAAGAAATAGAGATGCTTAAGTCGTTGATGAATGGTGATAAACGCAAGAACGTCGATCTGAACGGCGACGTGCGGGGATCCGGGACAATTGATGATGATTGAGTGGCTTAATTCATTTCCTTCCTGGCGAAGCTGGGGGTTTCGTTTTTGCCTGAGTAACAAGTAAATCGACGACGTAGTTGACGGTCTCTTCCACGTTCAAGCCGGTCTTTGACGACGTGGTGATGTAGGATTTGAGGCCGAATTTTTCCATGGTTTCCTTCGCAATGTCGTTGATGCTTTCGACCATCTCCGGATCAACCATGTCCAGTTTAGCTCCACAAAGAACGATGGGAATTGACGAGTTTGTGTGCCTACGAAACATTTTTGTCCAATCTTCTACTTGCGAGAGTGTATCGAGTCGTGACATGTCAAAGAAGATGATCCCTGCCCGGGCACCGAGGCAATAGCTGGGCTGCAAGAAACGGAATCGATCCTGGCCACCCAGATCCCAGAGGGAGAGGATGACCTTCTTCCCGTCGCGCACGAGCTCCTTTGTGTAAAAACCAACGCCGACGGTAAGAGCCGTGTCGGATTTAAAGACGTTCTTAAGGTAACGGATAAGCAGGGTCGTTTTTCCTGCGCCACCCGCGCCACCGATCACGATCTTGAAAATATACTCCCGATTCATGATGCTTTTTATGCCTCAACAATCCATTGCCGCACGTTACCATGGTTTGATATCCAAGATATTATAATTTTCTGTCATGTTCCATGATTCATTCCGCCGTTGGCTTTTTAACTTATCGAAGCAATGTTTCGGGTTAATCGCCTAATTTTCCCCGGATATTCTTTCAAAACATGACAAGGACGATTCCATGTCGAATAATGGAGAAGGATGAAGTTAAAGAAGGGAATGTTTCATCTTGGTATTCAATGAACTGTTTTGGTGGTGAAGCGCGTGAGCGTTGAAGACCCGATGCGAGACACGATAAAAACCTCGATCAAGCAATACCTGGTGCAATTTGATACCTACGCAAAGGCCATCGAGGGATTGAAAATTAAGTGCAACATTCCAAAGGAACAGCTAGAACGATTACCTCAAAAATTCCAAAAGGTGAATGCAGAGAAACGGCAACTCGTTGACGAAATCATGGCGGAAGAAGCCCAGTTCAAGAATTTTGCAGGGCAAGCTCAGCCTAATTTGAAGAAACTTGAAAGAATTCATGAAAAAATAGGCAATTTGCAAGTAAAATTGCTCGAAAAAGAAGATGATCTCAAAAAACTGCGAAATGAAGAGGAGACCGCCAAGGGGTGCGAAGAAACAGCACCAAGCTTGAACGAATGCATGAGCAAAGAATACAAGCAAGTGTTCGAAAAACTCGCGCAAGCACGCAAGAAGTTCCCCGACATCTATCAAGAAGCCGAGAGTGAAGTGGATATCCATTTCCTCACGCCGTTCAAGTGATTTGCCCGATGAATCACGATTGACATGTAAAATACTGGATAATTTTTTATTCGTGGATTTTAACCATAAAATAGGATTTGATGGTATGGAAGCCTCACCTCGTATCAAAGCTGCGATAATCGACCAGTTAAAGAAATTCGACGCCCTTTCCAAGGAGATAGCTGCTGCGAAAAAAGCAGAGAGCAGGGATCCAGGCGAAATAGACCGGCTGAATGCGGAAATAGAAGCTCTCAACAGGCAAAGTCCAACACTTCGCAAGGAGCTGTCGTTGGAAGAAGGCGTGCTGATGGACTTGATGAACGAGTATTCACCCAATGCAAAGAAGCTCGATAAGCAACAAGCAAAGGTTGCAAGGATCAAAGCATCAATCGGGGTAATTGAAGGAAAGATCGCAGCAATCAAAGACCAAATTGGGGAGATCGAAAAGCTAAGGGAATTCGCGAAGACGACGGAAAAATTGCAAGGCAATTACAAGCAAATCCTCTCGAATCTCATGAACTTGCGCACGAGGTACCCTCAAGATTACGATGACGCCGAGCGGGAGGCGGGCATTTTTTTCCTGACGACCCCGAAGGAAAAATGATGGCTGTTCACTGCTTCACTCCATTTTCAAGTCCCGAATAAGTTCTTTATCTTCGGAAGCGACGATGTTTCATCATCGTAGATCCTATCAAAGGTCGACTTGCTTGGGATTCCACCAGTTTAAAGAAACGAGGCGGTTGGCCGCATCGGGAAATCTCCCGCCGGTCAAGAACCCGCTCGATATCGTGCTCGGGAGCGCTCTCAAGAGCTTTGGATTGGACATGCTTGCAGAATATTTTTCCCGGTTCTCCAAGAATGATGCTTCTATCAAGCCTTGGATGCCGGCGAGCCTCGATCCAGGCATGTTCTTGATCGACACGCATTGCCACACGGCGCTGAGCGACGGCGAGGGTGATTTCGAATCGATCCTCAGGCAGGTTGGCCAAGGGAAGTACCTCGACGGCCTCTTGCTCTCCAACCACGTCTGGTCCCTCGAGGCGGATGATAAAACCCGTATCCCGAATGAAAAGGTCTTGCACCAGTCATACGAGGTCCCGGACATCGTCGCGGATTTAAAACGGAAAAGAATCCTTCCGGATCATTTCATATCGTTCCCGGGCACTGCAGAATTCGTCACGAAAGGTACGGACCGTTTCCCGAAAAAAGGCGTGGAGATCATCGGGACAGGCTTGTCCAGGTCATTCATCCAAGACAACGGCGGCTTGGGGCGCATCCGTAAATTGCTCGCAGAGGACCTCGTCGACTTGATCCATAACGACGGTGGTGTCGCCATCGTTGTCCACCCGTTTTACTTCGAGAATGCCTACTCGCCACGGCTTTGGCGTACTGCAGACGCGATCGAAATCGTCAATCAAACCACGCACATGTTCGTGGAACCTGCAACGAGAGCATTCGTCAAGAAAGTAACCATGGACGTGCCGCTCGTGGACGAGGCGTTCCGGTTGCAGCCGTTATTTGGCTATTTCTCGTGGCGGGCTCGAGTGGAGATCGAGCGCCATCCACGGCCAGTCGTCGGCAGCTCCGACGCGCACGTCGGATGCTTCGCTGGAACAGGTTGCACCATGTTCCGGGAGCCCATCACGAGCCTGGAAGACTTTCGCACCGCGCTGCGTCGTCGCAAGTCCGCGGCGATGTTGAACCCGCGCTGGGAAGCCCAAGCAGAGATACCGGCAATCATTGACGCGATTTGGCACCATTGGGGGAAAAAGATCGTGCGGACCATGTTTTTCATAAACAGCAAGTGGCGGGCTGTGATACCCCTGCTCAAGATCGCGACCGACAGTTTCAAGCGGTTCAAGGATACCCCGTTTCCCGCCATGATCGAAGCTGAAATCACGTGATGCCCTTCACGCAGGATACGCAATGCTGAATCATCGCGTCGATGCTGGCCGGGCTTGCAGCGCATATCATGCCGACACGCGAGACGACGGTTTCTGGATTTACCTCGATCGGGATCCCGGCATTCTTCACCGTAGTTAGCGTGTCGATGCCGTACGATGACAAGCTGTACTGGATCCGGTCAGGAAATCGGCAAGGCTTGCCGGGACAAGTGCAAGGCTTTTTTCTTTCCGCCATGCAAACCTTGCACGGCGACGCATAAACGGGCACCGATCCCGGAACAAAATGGTGCAAGGCATCCAGGCACGATTCAAGCGCGCCGTCCATCTTTCCATAGGTCTTTTGGACTTCCTTGAACAAGCCCTTGTTTTCCTTGAAGCCCGCCGGTAACGATTCTTGCAGCACCACGAGGAAAAAATCATGGCACGATGCCAGGCGTGCTTTCATCTCGGGAAGCGGTGGACGATTCGGGGGACAACTCCACGATGTTCCAAAATATGGGCAACCAGCATCGAGTTTCGCAAACGGCCGAGTGCACGATTCCCGCACGGCATCCTCGCTCGGGAGAAATGCGATCGAGGCGAGATCTACGCGCTTGATGAGTAGCTTCATCACGTTCACAATACAAGGATTGAATGCCTGGATATTGCTTTTCTGGGAGACTGCACATCGAAGTTTAAATAATCCACGAAACAACCTTGCTTTCACTCGCATGAAATCAACTTTCCACGAGGTTGATTCTGTTGAAGACTTGGAAAAAACGAATCTCGAAACACCAAGCGTTGTTTATCGTTCTGATCTGCGGCATTGCGACCTTCGGGGGCGCGTATGCGTGGTATAGTGGTCTTGGAAGCGCCGATAGAGGCATTGCTGCGAATTATAAAATCGTTTGGGTCATTCCTCACACTCATTTTGACCCATGGTGGCTAGATCCATGGCACACGGAAGCAGAGCGATGGTCCGCCAACGTGCGAAACGCACTTGACTTGATGCGGCTGAACAAGGACATGTGCTTTGTCATTGACCAGATGGTAGGTATGAAATATTTTTGGGAACATTATCCCAGCTATCGAACAGATATCTTGCGATTTATCGGAGAGGGTCGCTTAGAGATCGTGCAAGGTTTTGTTTCGCAGCCTGAGATGAATATTGTGGGTGAAATAGGTCTTATCCAAGATGCAGTTCTCGGCATCAAGTGGGCGAAGGATGTTCTCAATGCAAACATCACGACGGGGTGGCAGATTGATGTGTTTGGTTTTGGCGCCGGCACACCCACGTTTTATAGGAATCTGGGTTTAAATTATTGCATTTTTACCAGATCTGGTCAATCCATGTGGGATGGCGTCTTCACGTGGACCGGCGTCGACAACAGCACGATTTATGGATATAAGCTGCCGAACTACAGTAATGGCTGGGGGAATGATGGTGGTTATGCAACGGCCATGCGTGTCCAGAACGTGAATGAATTCATCCAGGAAGTGCATAACTGGATAAACCCGCACACGAATCCTTTCCAGCATACCGTGAACCCCGGCAACTTGAGCGACGATCAAGGTGATTTGATGATCTTCTATGGATCGGATTTTTCAAACCCGAACATGGAATTGCCCGGTTATGTCAAGGCATGGAATGCGCAGGAAGCCGATCGCACGGGATACGTGTGTAAAATCGGCACGCCGAAGCAATTTTTCGACCGGCTCGGCCCGCTCCTCGCGGAAGGGGGCGTCGTCCACACCCACTTCACATATGAACGTGATTTAAACCCGGTTTTTCCTGGGTATTACACCTCCAGAGTAAATATGAAGAATTTCACGCGGTATTTCGAGCAAAAGCTTACGACGCTGGAAACGTTTGCGTCCATTGCAAAACAATCGTTCCAAAACTTCACCTATCCAGAACCTGACTTTGAAACGGCGTGGTTCAAGGCAACCGCGAGCCATCACCATGATTCTGTCACGGGCACATCGCGGCAGCCGGTCTACGATGATAACATTCAAGTTTTCTATCAAGAAATGCCAAAGCTCCAGGCGTTGGAGTCGGACATTCTCGGCACGATCGTCGATCAAGTGAACATCACATATCACAACGCAACGGTCATACCCGTTGTGTTGTTCAACCCACTGGGCTGGAATCGCACGGAGCCCATCGAAGTGGCGGTCAACACCACGATATTTCCCGCGAGCCTGCAAAACAAGACCGTGGACGTGGAGGTCATCGATCCCGACGGCGATATCGTGATCCCGTCCCAAGTCATTCCCATCGAGAATGGCAGCGGCGGCACCACGCTCGGGACGTTCAAGGTCGTTTTCGTGAGTGACGTGCCCTCGATGGGGTACAAGACCTACGTGCTCAGGCCGCTCGTTGCCGTGCAAACAGAGGCTCCCGCGATGCTCGCGGCTACCTTCAATCCGGCTGATTTCACGCTGGAAAATAGTTATTACAAGGTGGAGTTTAACAAGACAGGCAATCGCGAGCTTACGATCATAGACAAGGCCATGAACTGGCAAGTGCTGAATGAGGACACGGATCAATGGCAATTGCTCGATTACACGGATCGCGGGGATACCTACTTCTACGGGTTCAGGGGAATACGGAATAATATTACCGCACTTGCACCTCAGGTTTTGATCGAGGAACAGGGCCCTGCACGAATCCATGTCAAGTTTCGATACGTCGTTAGCAATTCGGAGTACAACCGATCCATCTTCTTGGCAGATAATGTAAAAAGGGTCGAGTTCCGCGATGAAATGAACTTGCAACCAGACGATTCGACCTCGATCGCATTCCGGTTCGCGTTCAACGTGACCCAGGCAACGCACGAGTATGACGCCCCGTTCGGTTTCACGAGCCATGAAGAAGACCAGGCATTCTATCCGGCGCTGTATCACCTGACCGTGAAGAATGCCACGCACGCGGTGAGCCTGGTCAATTCTGGCATTCATGGATACCGCCGCGTCGGGGATCAACTCGAAGGTGTTCTCGTCAGGTATTTGAACAACTCGAATCCCGAGTGGACGGAAGGCAGCGGCGTCGTGGTGATCCTTGACAATGGATACTTTAATTTCAACTACGCGATCACGACATACGCGCCGAACGAGACGAGCCACGAGGGCGCTGTCGCCCAGCAAAAGCTCGATTATGAATGGAACTTCCCGGTAACAACCGCACAAGGTGATCTCCACGGAAATCGCCCCTTGCCCGTGCACCAAAGTTTTTTCAGCGTGAATTCCACGCAGATCCTTGCGCTGGGAATGCGCAAGGTTTTGCGGGAAAACGGGTTCACCACGATCCTCCTGAACACCGAGAATGCCACGATCAACGCGGCGATTTCTTTAGCATTGCCGATATCCGGTGCAAGAAATGCCACGTTCCTCAACGATCCGATCTCTGTTTTGCCTGCGAATTCCACCGGCATCAACGTGACGATCCCCGCGTACGCGTGGAAAAACTTGCTCACCGGCAACGATGCCGAGGATGTCAACGGGCCGCGCATCGGCACCATCGAGATGCCGGACGCGTGGACTGGCTCCACGTTCACGCTGGAAGTCACTGTCGAGGATACCGAGAACAACACCATCGATACCGTTTGGCTCGAATTATGCTTCAACGAGACATTTGAAGGTCAGACGTGGACATCCATTCCCATGGTCGCCGCCGGAGGGCATCGCTACCGCGTGGCCTTAGGCATGGAAAGCGCCACTTTACGGCCGATCTACTTCCGGGTTCGAGCCCTGGATTCGGAACACAACGTGCAAGCCAGCCAATTCTGGACCGTCGTTGATCAGCCCGCGTTCACAACCGCGGAAATTTCCGTGTCACTCGTGCTGGTGGGGATCATCGCGCTGATCGTGCTCGCGGCCTTGATCATGGCCATTCGAGGCCTGGACAAGGTAAAGCAACGTGCCAGCAAGCAGCCAGGCACGCCACGAGGCAAGATGACCAAGACTGCGGAGATCGCGGCCCGGTGGCTCGTGCAACAAGTGTTGCTGCCCATCATCGTGCCATTTTTCCTGCTAGGGCCATGGTTGCTGGCATGGTTGATGGCAAAAGGCTTTTTCGGGTCCCCAGACATCACGATCTTGAACCCGGGCTACAACCGGCCTTATGGTGGTGCCAGCTTCCCATGGACGGACACGATCCGCAACAACTTGTTCGATTTCTTCGTCCCAGATTTCTTCATCGGAACGTTCCTGTTCGGCCTCTTGGCGTTCTTGATCGTGCTATGCCTCCCGAAGGCCGCCTCGTCCAAGGGCAGGATCTTCTCCGCGATGCTGGGTACTATAATGGTGCCTCTCGCCGCGCTGGTCGTGTATCCTGTCTTGTTCATCGTTGGTTCCGCGCCTGCGAGCTATTGGCCGCAGATCGCGAGTGCCATCTCGCTGCTCTACCATACCGACCTCATCAAGCTCATGTACTGGTACTTCTTGCCGCTATTCATCGCCGCGTTCGCGACGTTCCTCGGCACCGATTTCGCCAAGTGGATCTGGCTCAAGGTCATCCCTCCAAGCACTCGCATGACCACGAAAATGGGCGCGGTCATCGTTGAAGAAAAAGTAAAAAAGGCCTGGGGCAAGCTCGTGGCCAAGGCGAGGTCGGCGATGAAACGGGGTGGTGCATCCAATCAACCACACGGGGATCCGATGCCCGCCAAGGAGGTCGCGGCACCATGATGCTCGCGGAAATCACGGACCTCGGAACAGGGCTGTGGATCATCGGTCTTGCCACCATCTTCCTCGTCGTCCTCGCGAACGCGTTGCCTGGCCGGTACTTCCGCTGGCGCGTGTCACGAAAGCCATTAGATCTCGACAAGATGACCCAAGCCGAGTTTGACTGGTGCTTCAACCTCACGGGCATCATCATTATGAGCGCGGTGAATGGTTTGCTCTGGGCAATGGAGGCGATCCAGGTCAAGTTTGACTTCTGGATCGAGGACATCTTCAACGAGCACGCGCTGCCGGCAGCGTTCATGTTCCTCTGCTACATCGCATTGTATTTCCACACGGGAAAAACCCATTTGTCAAAACCGGCAATCTGGGCATACATCGGCGTCACCTTGCTGTCGTTCCTCCTGGGTCATGTGATTTCGGTTGAACTACTTGCATGGGTGCCGGAAAACGTGATGGTGAGCGTGTACGGCTCGCAACTCCCCTTCAACCCGGAGAACGTGTTAAACATCTACGCGATATTGGGCTGGTTCGCGGCGCCTGATTTTAACATTTTCCTCGTCTTGACAAGCATGGCAACTGTCGCGGTTGGATTTTTCATATGCCAAGTCATCGAAACCATTATCCAGGCGATAAAACTCGGCTTAAAGCGCGTTGGGAGAGAGTATAAGAGGACTCTTGCCAAGCTTGATCGCAATCCTTAACTCCAGAACGAAAATACGTAATTTTTTGTCCTTTTTTTCCATTACGCCAGAGAAATGCAGATAAAATAAAGAAAGAAAGGTAAAAAAAATTCAATATCGCCCAGAGAAAATCTGGTCCTTGACTTCTTCCATGTCAAGCGTGTCTTGACGCTCGATGCCGATGTTCCACGTCTTGCATACATTGTAAGCCGTATCCGAGATGCAGGCAATGTCGCTGCGGTCGAGGAGATCGAGCTTGAACTTGCGGACGCCGGCGAGCAATTGCTTGAGGCCGGTGCCGAGCCGGTTGGAGAAATAGGTGTACACACCGATTGCCCCGCCGCAGATTTGCTTGTCGGGATATTTCCGCTTGAGATCCTCGGCACACACGAATGCCTCCTCCATCGTGAGCGTGTCGGGGTCCTTGGCCTTCTCGAAGCCAAGGGATTCGAGCATGGCTTTCGTGACCGACTTCTCCTTGATCGCCTTTTCGACAAAAGTACCCTTCATTGCTGCGGTGATGGGGGCTCTTGCCATAGCCATGCACGTCACGTATGGTGCACCCATGGCGATGGCCTTGAACATGTGGGTCTCGTTTGCAAGACCACCTGCAATGGCGATCGTCGGTATCTTGGCACTCGGGGTCTTCTTCTTGATCATGTCGAAGCATCCGGTGACCATGGCTTCCAAGTAGACGGTCGGGATGCTGCCCTCGTTCATCATCGTGACGGGGGACATGCCGGTACCGCCGCCCGCGCCGTCGAACGTCATGCCGTCGACTTTACCTTCAACACCTAAGCGCAAGATCCATGCCGTCGCCGAAGGTCGATACGCACCGGTCTTGATAAAAACATTCTTGATGCCCATATTCTTGACCTTGTCAAGATTTTCGAGGAAGCTTTCGGTGCTCGTGATGCCCACGCGGCTGTGGCGCTCGAAGTCGGGGATAAGCCCTTGCTTGTACTCCTCGATCACGTCGGGATTGAACGGGTCCGGGATGACCAGGTATCCCCGCTTGGCGAGGAGCTGCGCGCGCTCGAGCGATTCGAGGCGGACCTCACCACCGATAGCCTTGGCACCTTGGCCGAACTTCTCTTCGAGGGACGTGATATCGAGCTTGCTGGTAACGTATTCAAAAACGCCCAGGCGGGTGTCTTCCACGTTGCGCTGGACGATGATGTCGCCGTGCTCGCCGTCCCAATATTCGCGATACGATTGCACCCTGAATTTCATGTCCTCGGTATCGATGACGCGGGGATATTTCCCGCCTTCCTCGAACTTGGCATCTGTGTCCATGCCACAAACGTTTTCACCAACCGTTAACGAAACACCAGACAAAGCCGCGCCATAGGCCAAGCCCTTCCAGTTCCGCTTCGCCACGTATGTCGAGCCCAAGCCGGCGATGACGATGGGCAATTTCTGGGGAATGTTGCCCCAATGCGTGGAAATGTCAGCGTTGGGAAAAATCGTCTTGTCCATATCGGGCTCGATGCCCTTTGCCCCGCGGACCTCGAACTGGATCTGGAAATCCCCGAAGCTCAGGCCAAAGTCCTTGGGGGTCCCCGCTGTCGAATTTCCGAAGTATTCTCGGAGCGGATACAGCGTTTCCCGACCGCGAAGTGCAGATTTACTCACTTCGCAAAAGACGGGGCAATCTGCTATGCAGATGGGACATAGGCCTGATTCGCACGAATCTTCTACCCGTGTTCGGGTTCCGATGATGCTGTTCCTGTGCGTCACAAGGTTGAATTTTGTCATATAGTCTCACGTTTTTTTGTAAGGAAAAAGAATTAACCGTTTACATCTTGTATTTTTTTTCAACGAATTTACTCTATTTGTTAACCGGCTTAACCAAACAGCGGATTTCCGAATTGTAATTGCCGGTTCTCAATATTTTAAAAAACCAGCACAAACATTTCGATTCCGTTGTAAGTAACGTAAAATAATTATTAGATGCCTTACAAAATGTTACCCTAAAAAATGTCGATCCGAGTATATAAATCGATCTAATAGCTTTCAAAAATTCACAAATAAATTACCATTGTAGTCAGATTTCATAAGCTGATGAACCATCTGTTTAGAAGAAATAACAATCAGCGAATTTCCGAATTGTAAATGCCAGCTCTCAATATTTAAAAAACCAGCATAGACATTTCGAATCCAATGCAATTTGGAATACCTATTAGATGCCTTACAAAATGTAACTCTAAAAAATGTCAATCTGATTATATATATTAATGAACAATATGCAGTATTATGAAAAAGTATTGAAAAAAAAATGTGACGATATTGAAAGCACCGCTTGTAGGATGAATCAACAATAATATCTTACAGTATCTTAATTTATTCATTATTCTCTCGTAGAATGATTCCCATGGTCATCGCAAAAAGCAAGGCCTTGATTCACGAATACATCGGGCAATTCCTCGTCATAAGCTTGATGATCGGTGCATATGTGTATAATATCGGATTTATCCAGTTAGGAATTCCAAACTTGGGCAAGATCAAGCTGGGTATCGACCCGAATATCATGGGCTTCTACATGGCTCTGCTTGCCATCATCACGGCATCCATTGCGGTAATATGGGGTTATCACTTGAACAAGAAGAATTTGAGCGTGCTGAAAAAAATCGATCTAACCCTCGTGGCAACATTTTTGCAGCTTTTGTTAACCATCTGGGCAGGACTCATGATGGACCCCTGGCAATTACCCGAGTGGATCGTCCTCACCAGCGTCGTGCTTGGCCTCGCCATCCCCGTTTCTTTTTCCTTGATGTTCGATGTGATACCACGAAAAAACCGAGGTCTAGTCGCAGGACTCATCGCGGGGCTCGCGTTCTTTCTAGCTAACACGTCCCCTTTCCCGTGGACGATCGATGGCTTCGTGCAAGAATCATTAGTCTCGATGATTCCGGGATTGCTCGTGTTCGCGTTGATACGGCTGTTCGGTAAAATGCCGAGCTGCTTTCCAAAACACACGGATATTGAAGCTCACGAGGGCCGGTTTGCAAGCCACAACATCATCTTGGTACTCGTGCTCATGTTCACGATATTTTTCGTGGATAGTCTCGGATTCTTGCGCATCATCGCTGAGCCGGCCATTTACAACCAGACGTGGCACTCGTCCATCGAAACGCGTGGCATTCTTGCCGTCGTGCACTTGATAACGGGCATCGGTGCAGGCTTCTTGTATGCAAGAAAAAATGAATGGACGACAGGAATCCTTGCTTTACTATTATTGATGATAGCAGATGCGTTCTTCTTGCTCGAAACGAGCTTGATGCCAAGCACGACAATTCTCCTCATCGCTTCCGTGTATTGCTCCGCGGTGTCTACCTACACCGCAATCAATTTTGCAATCTGGGCAGATATTTCGAACAAAGACAATGCCGTGAAAAACGCAGCGCTCGGGATTGGCATTGGTGGATGGCTCTCCACCTTCCTCAGCACGATGGTCGCGGAAATCCTCCAGCCCGTGGTGAGTTTCCAAGCCCACTTGATCTTCCCCATCACGATCGCAGCCGTGGGAATCGGGGCTTTCTTCCTCATTGCCGTGATACATCGACAACAAAATAGGGAATCCCCCCGAACAAAATCGCCGGAGTAGAATCAAATGATTTGTCCGAGATGCCAGAATACACGACACGTGCTCGTGCGAATGAAGACCGTTAAGCGCAAAGGTGGATTTCACAAGCATACAAAATGGATGTGTCCCGAATGTGGTTTCGTGCGTATGGAAGATAATGGTTGAAATAATGGAAAAAAAATGATTTTATAACGAGCTGTTTATTTTTTCTCGGCGTCCTTTACATCCTTTTTTTCAGTCACGATCGCCGGTTCCTCGGGTTTACCGATTTTTTCCATGAGTTGGTCGGTCGTAAGTCCGGCGCGTATGAAGGACGGAATGTTTGAGAAATGCGCGTTAACCATAGGTCCCAATTTTTCAAGACTGAATTTTTGGGCGATCTTATCGACTTGAATCTCTACCGGGAAACCATCCTTGTCATATAGATCGTTTTTATACAGCTGTACGAATTCCTGGGAGAACTTTCCGAGAGCGGTCTTCAAATCGACCGAGGATTTCGATGCGAGCAGGGCTATGTTGACCGGGGAATATTGCATCTCGGTGAGTAGAATACCTTTCCGCATCCGGATTTCCTGGATAGAGCCTGCCCCTACGTCCTTGAGGGTTTCCTTCGCAAATGATCCGATGGCAGATAACAATCCCGCGGTCATGATCGCGTTAACTTCGTGTTCAGACCATGCTTTCTCGTAGTAAGGTGTACCCGACTTTGACGAGATGAAGAGTCGATACACTTTGTAGGGTAAGAGGTGAAGGATCATCGGCTGCTTATAGATCACGATGGTTGAGATGAACACACTCAATAATAAAGCGATGTATATCAACAAGCTGACGATTGTTGCTAAGTCTTCTACGGCACCTAGCAAATTGAAATCAATTACAATCATGAGACCCGATGTCACGAGAAGCATAATACCCGACACGATCATTGCACGTGCATACCCTTTTAATTCAGTTGGGGCGGCACGATACGTGAGGATGCCCCAATAGAGGTACGAGATGGCAAAAAGGGCCGTAGCGCCTTCACCTAATGCATTAAAGATTGCCTCGCTTGGAATAACGACATTGTAAACTAATTCTCCACCTTCCATGGTAGGAGGCCAGGGTGATATCGTTATGAGGTTTTCAGGTCGCCATTGCCAAATCACCATCGCAACTGTTAGACCGATTCCAAGGCTTATTTTTTTCCATCCGAGCCCGTCTTGCTGCACGTAATCAAGAAATGCCATCCAGAACAAGAATTGCATCGAAAACAAGATCGAATATTCGAACTTGAACAAAAAGATGGCCACCTCCCGATCACCCAAGTACATGGCTTCAATGGTGCCAATTACATCGACCAAGAAATATGCAGCGTTAAAAATCCAGGTTAGTAGGAAGAATAATAACACCTTTCCCTTGTTCTTTAAAAGCATCCGGGCAGCGATGATCACTGCTATCAAGAATGCGATAAATGCCACGATAAAAAGGTATATTCCAGATTCATTGACTATCACAGTGGTTTCTCACCTATTATTCAATCAAGGAAGTTCTAATCAGCAATCTATAATCAATACGCCAGTAATTTCGTTTTAGACTTTATCAAGTTTTACGAGGATATTACTTTCTCGCCAAGTTTAATATTTTTTTGGCCATTCTCGAACTCAAATACTACTGTTATTTATAATTCTAATAATCTTGGACAATCCCTCAAGATTGCCCAAGATTGGCAATTTATGTTCCAGAAAATAAATGAAATTAAAAACCTTAAGAGTGGAAATGATTTGTATGGATAATCCAGATTTTGATGTAATTATCGTCGGTGGTGGGCCGGCTGGGGCAACGTTAGCATACTTCTTGATGAAATACGTAGATGAGCAAGGCGTCGGAAAGGAATCATTGTCCCGGATAAAGGTGATGCTCGTCGAACGACACGACGGGAAAGAGTATGACAGTTATCATCACAAGTGCGGCGAAGGAATAAGTAAAAAAGGATTGGATATCATTAAACCACGCGCCTCGATTGTTCGGGAGATACATGAAGGTATCGAGCACTGGGGTAACGCTCCTGATTCCAAGATTACCTTCAACCTCTTTATTATTGACCGGTCTGCGACGTTTAGATCGATGCTCGATGATTTTATTGCTCGCGGCGGGGGCATCACGAGAGACGTTTTCCTTGCTGCAACCAAGCATCCAGAGGGAAATGTCTTAGTAAAACTCGAATCGGGAAGGACTGTCACTTGCCGGTTGCTCGTCGGTGCAGATGGTCCGAACTCGCGAGTCCGCAAGGTATGTGGGTTCGGTAGCGCGAAATTGACCACGGTCGAACAATACCTCATTCCTTGCAAGGAAAATATGACGTTCATTGAGATGTGGTACGATAAGAAATATAAGGGTGTATACAAGTACCGATTTCCTGCGGAAAATGGACGCGCAAAAATAGGTTACATTCATGGCACGGAAGAATATAAAGAAGAAATCATCGCGATCCAAGCACGGCCAGTCGCGTGGGGCGGACTCGAAACATATTATAAAGACGGCGTGGTATTAATTGGCGACGCGGCAGCACAATGCAATCCCATCACGGGGGGAGGCATGCGTGTCGCATTCGTTGCAGCGAAAAAACTCGCATCTTCACTAGCAAGTGTGTCCGTGATCGAACAAGGCGAGAAAAGGTCAGCCGCGTTCAAGAACGCAGCATCTTTATTTTCACACGAATGGAAAAAAACACCCTATGAATCGGGAAAATATATCCGCGCGCACGAAGCATTCGAGAACATGACAACCGCAGAACTGGAATCGTTCTCGGAACCTTTGCGCAAGAACCCGCTTTCTATCATCTTGAAAGCAAAGTGGTGGTGGCTCTACAGGGCATTCATAAATTCAGACAAATATGCGTGGTAATTATTCATTCGGGGGATTGCGTGATTTTTGTACTTTTTTGATATAGGAGTATGCCGTGATTTCGTACGTGATGTCGAAAAGCAGCCACGCAATGGCGTGGAACCAGAGGACGAAGGAAAAAACGAATGCCATGATCACGGCCATGATCTTCATAAATAGGCGGCGATCCCCGATCTTCTTGATGATTCCTTTCTTTTTTGCGGAGAAGTCGTGGAATAGTTCGTCAAGCACAGACATGACGAAGACGATAATGAATACAATAACTACCTCGATGAAATTGGCAATCAGCGCGACGGCGGCCATGACAAGAATGTTCAGGAACGAGATATAGGCACCGAGCACGATCATTATAAAAATTACCCAGAGCTTGCTATCAATTTTCTTCGTCACTATCATACCAAGGATCAAGGCTAACGCGCAACCGCCCGTGAATGAGTCGGCGGCCATGAAAAAACCAACAGTGATGCCCGCAAATGCCATCACAGACCACATCAAGACGGTCTTGACGATCCGGCCCTCATCTACAATCTGATCGATATATTTCAGCGAAAATCCTACAAAGACCCAAAGAAGTATCAAAAACACGATTCCAAATGGACCGAGGATTTCCCAGATCATATACAAAAAAGCTTGGTTGAGAGAAAAAAAAGTTTCTTTTTCTCTCTTGCTTTTCGATCAAGGACATATAACGGGTTTCTTTTTTTAAGGGGATTTTTGTTGAACCACTTTTTTAAAAAGTGTACAGCACAAATGCTTTTCAGTATTCTTGATTTGAATATAGTTGGGTTGTTTGCATGATAGCAATGTGGGAATTAACGCAAAAGTGCCAGTTACACTGTAGGTACTGCTATGCTTCAAGTACGAGCACTTCTCCTCTTAAAGAACTAAGCATTGACGAAATCGAAAATCTTCTCTTCCCACAATTCGAAGAAATCGGTGTTAATGCACTTTGTTTGACGGGAGGAGAACCTTTGATGCGATACAATGATCTCCTTCGTGTCCTCGAAATTTGCAACTCAAAACGATTTCCGGCAGTTAACATCGCAACGAATGGAGTTCTCCTCACTGAAGAAAAACTCGATGCAATTTTAAAGGCGACGCGAAAGATAGGTGACCTTATAATCGCATTACCCCTTGATACCTTGAACCCAGGGCTCTATAATGAAATTCGTCCAGGCCCGGTGAACGCGTTTGAAAGAGTCATGCGAGCATATGAAATCTGCAAGAAAAAAAAGGTTTGGGTTTCCTTAGAAGCGGTCATCACTCAAAAAAACTACGACGAATATAAAAAGCTCAGCAATTTTGCAAAAGGATACAAGTATGGCTTCTCAGAACATTACACGATCTTCAGGGAAGGAAGGGCTCAGGATAAAGACAGTCAGGATTTATTCCTCACGGAAAAGCAGTTGCGAGAATTTGACCAGTACCAGCTTGAGTCAGTTGGATGCCCAGCTGTATATTGGGACGTTATGCCCTTCATTGCCGATCCTGAGCGTTGGCAGAAGGTTAAAAAACTTGCCCAGCAGATGTTTTTTTCCGAGGGGTGTCCCAGTATAAGAGAATACTTTAATATCGATGCAGCGGGGACGGTAATGCCGTGTTCATTTTTAAGAACCTCTCTCGGAAATATACGCGAGACCACGATCAGTAAGATGTTCAACACCCATGAACTTGCTATTAGCATAAAAGAGCGACGAGCAAAAGGTAAATGCTCATGCTGTAAATATGCCCAAACGTGTGGTGGATGCCGAGCACGGGCGTTTACAGAAACGGGCGATCCAATGGGTGAAGTACCTTCTTGCCAAGCAACATCAGAAGGACATCCATTGGAAGCACTCTTTACAAAGAACGTGTTAGCTTCTGTCCAAAGGATGAAGCTACTTCTTGGATTAAGAGGATTCTTTCGCCGTCTTAAAGGGAATTAAAAGCCTTGTCAATCACCCGCGATTAACGTCGCGGGCTTGCTTCTGCGATCCAGGATTTTTATAAAGAAAAGGGGATATTTTTTCGAGCCGCTCTATTGTTTCCCGATTGATGCGAGATATTTTCCAAGATTATCCATCTCTACTCTCTTAAGGTAGGTTTGGGTAAGACGCTCTTCGTCTGGATGGGGAACATCTTTGGGCGTTTGATAATAGCAAGATTGCACGCCGCCTAGATAACTGCCTGTTTCTTGAAATGCGCGGACTTTACAGCCTCCTCTACATTGCTTCACATATCGGCAGCTCCCGCACGGCTCTCCAACTTCCAGGTTGCGGATTTTTTGCGAATAGTCTTGGTTGTATATCTCCAGAATGTTTTTTTCTTTTATATTTCCCATTACAAAATTATGAATGGCGCAGCCTTTCACATCGCCATTAGCCCGTACACAAACCGCACTTGAACACGTGGGATCCCCGAAACACATGTCTATTTCAAACGCTTTAAAGACGGGTAAGAGATCTCTTTTCCAGACTTTTGGATTAATCGGAACAGGGGTTTGATCTACCGTTAGAACTGGATCAAGGGCGTATTCGGCCCTGAGTATATCAACCTGCCTTATTTCGTCTCTCGATAGTGCAATTCCGGGTGGTGAAAAATACGCCGGGGTCAACCCGACCAACAGGCCTCGTTCTCGAAGATTCTGAAGAAAATCCTTCATCACTGGTAAATTGACTTTATTTACCGTGGTTTGCAGGAGAAGAGGCTGCTTCATATCACGAAGCAGTTGTATTGCACGTAATTGATGGTCATGTTGTTGTGGGGCCCGCGTATCCTCTCTTGGCGAGAGCGCATCGAGAGAAAGTGAGAAAACTAGGAATATGTCCTTTCCGAGTATTTTTTGAACCGCTCTAACCTTGTCCTCTGTTAGCTTGATTCCATTTGAGCAAATATTAACAGTTTTCACAGTCTCAAATGAAGAAACGTTACCTAGAAAGGTGAGTAAATCCTCCCAGCGGACGGTTGGCTCGCCTCCATCGATATCGAGATTATTTGGTGCAACAGCTTTAATAGCGGGATAAACGTATTGCTCGATTTCGGCCATGGAAAACTCGTCTTTTCCTCTGTAACCCTTTTCATAGCAATATGGGCAGTTTAAATTGCATTGGAAGGTAAAACCGAAGGTAAATGTATCAAAATGCATTATTTTCCCTGGATTTGCTTTGTTTTCAGATTTCGACATTTAATGCAATTCCGTGTCATGTTTAAAACGAGGCAGAAAAAATATAAACTCTTCCCTAGGCTCTTATAAACGTACATGTTCATTTTGGAACCTTTTGCATCCAACACGAAACGTGCATGGATTCTTTTCCCTTGTTTTTATGGAGAACCATGTCCGGCACATGGTTGGAAAAATTTAGTCGGGACCGGTTGGTTTTTGCGTTTTACTAGCCGTCATGTGCTCACCTAACCGCCACCCTTTATAATATTTGTTGAATAACTTTTTTCTCCAATTATACCAAATGGTGTATAACTCCTCTGCGTTCAAGTGACTTGTCGATATAACAGGATGGACGGGTATGAAATTCCAATCCAAATAGTTATCATTGATAATGCTTATACCAAATTTTTCAGGATTATCTCCTATCTCGGATCCATGATAAGGGTTGAACAAAAAAACGGCGGGATAATCAATTAATTTATCTTCTGCCAATTTCTCAAAAGAATTACATGTAAAATCAATTTTTTCCTTGTCATCGTCGGGTAATCCAACAATTATACTTGCTTCCATCTTTATTCCATTCATTTTGGCATTCTTGAGACTTTGAACGGTTTGGGAAGGATCATAGGCTTTATGTATATTTTTAAGAATCTTTGGATTCGTGCTTTCGATCCCTGTGAAAATAAATTTAATATCGCTCTCCTTCAGCATTTTGCAGAACTCCTCCGAAAGTTGGTCTATACGCATTTGAATGCCGAAACTCAGATTTAACTTGGAAGCCTTATAGAGCTTCACGAATTCCTCCATCCAACTTTTTTTTGCTCCGCAAAAAAGCTGATCATAAAACAAGATGTTTTTCGTCCCATAATCTGACTTTAAAATTGTTAACTCATCAATGACATTCTTGGGGGAACGTAATCTCCATGTTTGATTCCAATATGCGGCGCTGTGGCAAAATGCACACTTGTGCGGGCATCCACGTGAAGCAAACGAGCCATTAGTTTTCAAATTGAACGAATGTAATAGCTTGATAGGATAAAGATCAAGAGCGGGAAACGGGATCGTATCCAAATCTTCTATCAATTTTCGTCTATTAGTGCTCGAAATAGCTCCGTCCTTGTTTAAATAAGATATTCCATTTATTTCTTTAATACCTTCCAAACCATGGTGGATAAAATCCTTCGTTACATCGAGCAGACTATATTCTCCTTCATGATTAATGATTACGTCAAAATGAAAGTCTTGATATGTTTCCACTTTTTTTCTTATAGGATGTTCATATTTTGAAGGCTGGAGATACATCTGGGGTCGACACGAAGCTTGTACACCTCCAGTCAATATTAACGAATTGGGTAAAAGGTCCTTGGCATATTTGCCTAGTTTCATGGTGTCTTCGTAATAAGCAATGCAATTTCCTTCGATGGCAATTATCTTTGGAGATTTCTTTTTTAACCAGTTTCCAAAAACCTTTAAACGCCTTGATTCGTTTTTATCAGAAAGAAATAATTCAATATTTGTATCATGGAGATCAACCTCAAACCCGTTTTGTCTTATAAAACTGCATAATATCAAAGGCGCGAGAGGTTCAGTGAACATTTCTGTGCCAATAAGGTCCTCTGATTGATTATTGGTTGCGTTATCTTCATCTGCATCACCTTCGGGAGGCGTTATAAAACCGGGCTCGTCGTCAACAGTTGGGATATCATATGAAGGAATTACAAAGCCTACATCAATTTGCTTAGTCATAGACGGACACTTTATTGGACTGGCACCTATGCATAAATTTTATGCTCAGTCACTTTTTTATTTTTCGATTGCAAAGTGGCTTCCTTTCTAAAACTCCATCATTATTGCCATTATTAATAAATCAAAAGCCCTAGAATGAAGAAAAACGTTGAAAAACCGAAAATAGTTGCTACGAAGGCTAATTGTCTCGACCATGATCCCGTTTTCAGTGCCATGATCTTTTCTTTCGAACAAAACCTCGTGAAATATGCGGAAACCATCAAGTCAAGTTTAGAATCAATTTCGAGATAATATTTTCGTCTTTGCATTGTTGACATCCAGATAGACCAGCAACAAAACAATATCGAGAATGTCAAGAGAAATATTGCATGCCAGGGTGAATAACTTGAAACCATCGATGTAAAAATAAGTGATTTTCCAGAAAAATAGAACTGGATGCTCAGGCTAATTATACTCGTCACCATCAAGGAAACGCGTGGTTGCCGCGAATCGCCTAATGAAATCAACTCGTGTTTCTTAGAGACGAAGCATGAGTTCAGGAAAGATATTTTCACATTGAAGATTTCGAGCAAGCATAAGAGGCTTGAAATGAGGATTGCCCAAGCTGAACCTTGGTTGAATACAGAAGCATCGCTCAAAAGAACCAATACAAGATTCACGATTCCCACCGTGCACCAGCCGAGGCTCGCCAGCTTCATAAAAAAAAAGTATTTTCCCCGATACTTTTCCGTTGCATCGAAAGGCACGAAGGATTTGTTGAAAAATGCTGAGAACTGCTGTAATATTGTATTACTCTTAACTCCGGGAAGTTCTAGCACGTGCTTGGCCTGGGCATCATATACAATCAATTTTATGCCTGACCGAGTAATAAGGATGATAGAAGCGGTCATCATGCAACCCGCAAATATAAGCAAACCTATCGTTACAACGGGAAATCCGGTGCTAAACGGGAGAAGTGAATTAGCCACGGCTAATTGCACGATGAATGCCATCCACGTGATCGATATGACAAACCAAGAGCAAGTTCCCGTTCCTGGAAAAGCCTTGAACAAGATTAGACGAATAGAATCTACTTGAATTTCGATTTCCTTGATGTTGAAAAGAAATCGTTCTTGGAATTTGATTTGAATACCATCCATCGAGATTTTTACACGCTTTAGCTTTGAAAGAATTACAGGGACGCTAATTACTGCGATAAAAAAACCATAGAAGCCCGTGACGTAAAAATAGGAAGGGCCCTCGAACCCGAGCACGGATCCCGTGGTGACATATCGTCCAATGTCCGTTGAGAAAAGGAGGTATGTTACGATGCTTCCCGTAGCGATCAAGGCAACAACAATGAAATTCCATACCGGGATTAATTCCCGAGCCAACGAAATCTGGTTAGAACCAGGATCCCTCGAAGTTGTTTGGTCCATGGTGTCAGCGCCTCCCAGGAATCATGCCACTGTATCGTGCCATCCAGTACGGTAACAAGAATGCCAAGCCCGAGTCTTCATAATAC
>JAUQYW010000036.1 GCA_030587525.1 Candidatus Sigynarchaeota archaeon
GCCGAACCAGCGGCCGTATTTCGTCCTGGTACGCCGGTATTACAAGGATGGTGAAAACATCTCGTCGAGGTTCTTTTTCTTGAAAAAAACCATCGCGCGGATCATCGTGATGAAATACGCGGCCATGTTCTTGTCGTTCCTTTTAAAAATGGCGAAACGTTTCAAGAATGCGGAGTGGATAACGGACAGGTACGAGATCCTTTGAGTTTTTCGTGTATTACAAAATCTTTGCAAGATAATCCGCCGCGGCCTTCGCCACATCCTCGAACGACGGTTTCATGATGGTGTCCACGTTGAAATATCCCCAGTACCCGCCTTCGACGAGGGACTTCACGAATCGCTTGAAGTTGAAGCACCCGGGAGCGGGAGCCCGCCGGTTGCAACCTGCGATGTGGACGTGCTTGATGGATTTAGCATTCTCTAACAAGGCGGGAAACAACACATCTTGATCCTCTTCGATGTTCGCGTGGAACGTGTCGATCATGGGAAATATATGTTCGAATCCCCCTTCTTCAATGAAGGCAATTGCTTCCGAGAGCTGGTTGATGGAATCGGTCTCGAACCGGTTGACGGGTTCCAGCAAGACTTGAATCCCGAGGTCATTGGCGATGGAATCAATCGCTTCGAGCGCCTCGATCAAGTTGACGTGCTCATCTTCTCGAGTCTCATTCCACATCCGGTGGCCCCGGATTTGGCCAACGACCAGCTTCGGAACCCCCACGAGCTCTGTAGCCAACCCGGCAAATGCAGCCAGTTTCTCGACTGCCTTCTGACGAATCTTTTCGTCAGAAGATCCGATTGATAATCCGTATCGCAAATAAATTGTCCCGGTGCCCAATGCCGATACCTTCATCTGGAACGACGTCAAAATCTCGTTGATCTTCTTCACGGGAACTTTTTCCAGCTCCGAGACCCGCGCTTCGATGCCCATGTAACCAAGAGGCTTGAGAAACTTGAGCAAATTATTCAAGTATTGTTGATAATCGCTATAATCGGGATCCAGGTTACAAGTGATGCTTACTGGGAAATTGAGTTTCATTATGAAAGAAAAATAGATTTAAAAAGTATTTATAGCTAAATCCTTCATGCAGCCGGTTTTTCATCCCGGTTTGCCTTGGAGGTGGCCGCGCGTTCTGCGAGAATGGTCCTAACTTCCATATAATCATGCTCGACGTGCCGGCAAGCATACCAGTAACAAATTCCGGTGGGAATGAAAAACAGCTGGACCACGACGAGGCTCCATAGGTAATTCCACGGGTTTGGATAATACACGAGAAATGCCGTGGAAATCACGGGAAGCACGATGCTGCCGATGCCTCGTCCAATTCCGTTAACCAGGTTTCCTAATCCAAAGACCGTCCCGCGATGTTCAGGCAAATTCACGTCGCCAATCAAAGCAAACCAGTTTGGTGAACTCGCATTCATAAATGCCGCAGCCGCGATCGAGCACCAGAACATAAGCGCAAATAACGGATTTACAACCAGTTGGTTCAATAACGCCCCGATCAAAGGAAAGGTGCCAGTAACGCCAACGATCGCGGATAAGTCGAATGGAACGAGTAACATGACCATGAATAACGGGATACCGGCGAGCGCCGTGACCGCGGAAATCAAGGGACGAGCTTTCAGCGTTTTTTTTTGCAACCGGTCGCCCAGCGCGCCGAAAAGGATACTAAAAATCCCGCCGATTCCAAACAAGCCAGCTATGATGTTCCCAACAAGGCCCCCCGAACTTTGAGGTAAGCCTTGATCAACAACTTTCTGCGTGAACACGAATGGGAGCCACGTGAGGGACCCCCAAACCACTTGTGCTGTCAATCCTTGGAGCATGAGTGCAAGGTTTGTTCGTTTTCGTAGGATAAAGCCAAGATCAGCACGTTTTATCTTGTAATCGTAATCGGTATTCTTCAGCTCGCTTTCCGTTGCACCCCGCTTTGGATCTAGGGTGAAGAAATAGAGCCCGATCATAATAAAACCAATAATCGAGAAGGAAAAGAACGGCCACCACCATTGGGACGGCTCCTTGACGATCACTGCGGCCAATCCTTTACCCAATATTGTACCGACACCCTGGCTTAAACCCCAGAAGCTCAACGCCAGTCCTCGCCGTTCCGGTGAAACAAAATCAACGATAACTGAAAATCCGACGCTAGCGATGCAAGCTAAGCCGACACCCGCAAAGCATTGGACGATCAACCATGAAATGATGTTGAAAACCAGGGGCGTGAAGGCAAGAGACGCGCTCCAGATTGCAGTACCGATAAGCAGCAATCGTTTCCGATTACCCTTGTCGCCGAGATAACCCCAGTAGAGAGCTAATCCTGCCACGATCCAGATGAGCAATGAATTCACAAAACCGAGATAGATCTCCATTTCTGCTAGCTTTTCCGGTGTAATGGGCGCGGATACGAACGCTGGCTTCATAAAATAGTACACGGACGAGGCCATATCGAGCACGCTGTTGTCGATGGACGCGAGAATGATGAACACGACGATCGTGAATACCCGCAAGAAATCGGCTTTACTAAATTCTTTTTTCATCAAGAGCATCTCGAAAAAGTCGTTGTCAGTCTACTTTGGCTTGGATATCAATAATTATTTCACTCCAATCATTAAATAGTTTAGATCTCCATGGAAGCAATAACGCATTTCTTCAGCGGTATCTTCGTGATGGCGATTCTCCAGCACTTCATTCCGACCACGTGGCTCGTGCTGGTGTTGCTCGTGCCATTGGGAATATTGCTGCACTTTTTCATCGATGCCATCGTGTTTATCACCTTCCACACGCGGACCCCACGACTGAACGACAAGATCTGGGTGGCCTGGCACGGCGTCATAATAATCGGTTCGGTCCTCGTCGCGATCTACTTCACGTTTTTTATGCCTTATCTTTGGGCACTTATCGTGTCAAATATTCCCGACCTTTACGACTGGGTGATAATGAGGACTGCTTTCGCGATAAAGAAACGGAAATTATCAACGAATCCAGATCTGCTGCCACATTATTTTATGCATTACTGGATCGGGCGTTTACGTGCCAAGTGCTTTTCGCGATTACCCGATTGGACCGAGAAGCATCGAGGTATCATCACGGAATTGGTCATCTGGACGGTTTGCTTCATCGTGTGGATCGCCGTGGCTTGAACCGTCCACGTGCTCTCGTTGACTAACACCTTTATTTGGTAACACGGAGTATCACATGTAGAGCCACGTGCAGGTGGTAGTTGCGAGCAACGTGCATCGAACTTTGCGGGGTTTTTACCCGCCGCGAAATCCGGGGCAGCGATTGGCATGGGAAATCGTGTTCTTGATCCCCATCATCGTTGCCGTTGCATTGTTCGGTAGTTTTGCGGCGATTGATGTCCTTTACACGGGTATCCTTTCGATCATTTTCGCGGTGAACATCGTGCTGCGATTCAAGTTCGTCAACGACCGGGGAGATTGGATCTTTTTCCTAATCGGCATCGCGGGTGGCGGTGGAAACGACTTGCTGTCGATGATCCGAGGCGTCTATGACTACACATCGCTCACATACCTGCCTTTCTTGAATGATTTGATGCCGGTGTGGATGATATGTTTTTGGGGGCAAGTTTTCTTGCTTTTCAGGAAGATATTCAATTTTCCGTTGTTTTCCGGCGAAGAATTCAAGAAAAATAACCGGTTTCTGAAGGGTTGGGTGCATCCCAAGTTGCTCGTTGATATCGGGTTAATCGTGCTCCTCAGGACCGTCATCTACACGACCTATAACTGGGACGCGTGGATTCCAGCCCTTATCTACGGCGTTACCGTCATCGCGCGATTCGTCGTGTTCCGACCCAGAAAAAACGAGTGGTGCATCATTGCCATCTTGCCCTACGCCTTCATCTTCGAGGGCTTGATGGTGTCATTCGGTCTTTACGTGTATTACAATCCCGCCTTCATGGGCCTGCCATTATGGCTCATGATCTGGTGGATGTTCCTCGTGCCGATTTTCATCAAGGAAGTGTTTGACATGGTCGAGTATGTATTGAAGCAAAAAGGCGCAAAATCGGAGGGTGCACCATGATGTCGCAAAAAGTTCGGGATCTGGTTCGCTTGCCATTCAAGTATTACGAGCCAAAACCCGGCCATCCTGACTGGGCAGCAATCAACAAGGACGCCGTTCGATTAGCCATCCAGATCCTGAAAAACCAGGAGCCATTTTCCCCGGGACGCAAAATGTATCGGTCGACCAAGCGAGTGCTCGCAATTCTCAAGACCATGCGTAATTTTTTCAGGAATAAGATTCGAATGGCGAAAAGCAATCACAATTTCATCCCGCTTTTCTATATCTGGACAATGACTAACGCTTGTAATTTTACGTGTAGTTTTTGCAGCAATCATCGTGGTGGGAAGTATCCCTTGCTTTTCCAGAAGGGCGAGACGAGGAACTTGTCCACGGCGCAAGGAAAGCAATTGCTCGGGATCATGAAGGATGCTTCCGCGATCTACTTTTGCGGCGGCGAGCCGACCATCCGGAGGGATCTACCCGAGCTGCTCGATTATTCCAGCAAGCTGCGCATCGCGATGTTTAATATGATCAATACTAATGGCAGCCTCATCGGGGACCTCTTGTTGAAACCCAGGTACCGCAAGTTCCTTTCCGAGATGGACGTTATCATCGTGTCGCTCGATGCCATGGAACTTACCAAGCTCGCGGCGATCTGCAAAACGAGCGAAAGCGTGGCGAGGAAAGTCATACGTAATATCCTCGCCTTGCGCATCTTGAAACATTTTTTCCCGTTCAAGCTATCGATCAACATCGTCGTCGGCCAAAAAAACTTCCACGACGCTTTTGATGTCCTCGATTGGTGCAACGACTTAGGTTTGACCTTTGCAGCAGTTGCAGAGAACATCGTAGACAAGGCAGACCAAGGATTGCTCGCGAACCCGGAGTACCAGCAACTCGTCGACAAGATACTTTCACGAGCCGAGCAAGGATATCCGATGATTGCTTCCAAGTACATGCTCGATCGGCTCTTGAGAGCCAAGTTCACGTCGTGCTTCCCACGCGTCTTCGACCACATCGACCACGACGGGACGCTCTTTTGGCCTTGTAAGACCTATCCGCAAGCGATCAAGGTCGACGTGCTCAAGCACAAGAACGTTGCCGGGGTTCACGCGGAGGCCGCGAAGATGATAAATCCGGCGTTTTTTCACGGCAAAGGGCCGGGGAAGTGCAACGGGGAATGCACGTGGATGCAAGACTGCGTGACCGATTTTTACGCGGGTGGCCTCATCCACGGCCTCTTCGATGGAAAACTTCTAAAGGAGATCCGAGGGCTGCTCCAATGACTTGCACGCGATTCAATGCCCGGATTGTTCCTTGACATTTTTCAAGTCTTGTGCTCGCTTGGTTTCCTCGAGTTCCCCGGCTTCCTTCACAGCGAGCTCCGCGCCCTTGACCGGAAACCGGTTCCGCAAGGGACTCTTCATGTAAAAAAACCGCGCGGTCTTGAACATCCAGTTGACAAGCCATTTCGAGGGCCCGGATAGCTCGATCGTTCGTTGAAACGAATCCAGGCTGTATTGATCCCACGCGCCGAAGATGCCCATGAGCGGGCAGACGAGGAGGGCTGGCCACAAGAAAAGCACCATTGCGATCGTGATCACAGCAAACGGGATCGAACCAAGGAGAGCTGCACCTAGGGGGAAGATGACCCCGCCATAAAAGTAGCAAAAAACCCCGTAAATGCCCAGGGGAATCAAGGGCAGGAAGAAGACTTGCACGGCGAAATCTCGAACCCGTATCGGCAAGATCTTCTTGTGGAGAATGATCCAGTTGATGCACAAGAAGGTGATTTGTATGGGGATGTCTTTCATTATGAAAATCGTGATGTTTAGGTCGATGTTGACCACGTAAATCAAGAACATGTACCACAAGAATGAAACTGTTGAACCCAGGAGGCTTATGCCTTGGTCGTACCCCGGGTGGTTGACTTGCGTGAACGAAACGGGTTTCTCGAACACATTGATCAGCTCGGGGATCGCCAGCAATGGAATCAAACCGAGTGCCGGTATCCAGTTTTTACCGAATACTTCGAGCATAGATCCAAGCGCGATGGGGATCATGATGACGATCGTGATCGCGAGATACAATGTCAAGAAAAATCGCCACTTGAGCTCTTGCGTTATGTAGAAATGAGACAAGTTTTTCTTCCCGTTGTTATACGATTCCGCGACGCTGTAATCCGTGTTGCTCTTGATCGTGCCGGGCGTATCGATCAGCGTCGTGAAATTTTTTGCAAGGCTTATGAGCCCCATCCAGGCGGCGTATTGCGGCAAGATCGAGAACGTGACAAGGAATGAAAAGAACCCGAGCATGTTCCCGTAGATACCCGCGGGCATGGTCTTGAGTCCATAGATCAGGGATTCCTTGGCTATGGCTCGGGTGAAGGTGGGCCGCAAGCAGCTCCCGATCGAGAGGCCGATGTCCTTGAGCACCTTGTCGAATAACCGTGCCGCGAGGATGAAAGCGAGGAAGTCATCGATGTAGAGGCCGAGCACGAGGCCAACGCTCATGCCGATGAGCTCGCCGACGGCAGGATTCGAAACGCCCCACCAACGACCGAGCATTATGAAAATTATTTGCGTGCAGAACTGGAATATGTCCTGGAAAACTTTGACCGTGATGTACTTGCCATAATGCTGGAAGGACTTCAAGACACCATCCAATACTGCAAGCATACCGGGAAACTGAATCGTGGAGTAAACGAGAAATATCCAGGCGAGGTGAGCGGTCGTGAGGTGAGGCATCCAGAACAAAACAAAAAGGGAAATTGCTGTCACCTGAGTTAATCCAGTAAACATCTGGAACCAGACAAAGAATGAGATGTATTGCAAGGCTTTCCTCGGGTTTTTCACGCGATATTCCGGTACAAACCGCCCGAGCGCGGCACCAGTTCCCGCATCGAATAGGAGAAACATTAGGCCATACATACTCTTGGCAACCTCGTAGTACCCGGTGGCATCAGGATAGGGGAGGAGGGAGGGGATGAGCATGCCGCTCACGAAAATGAATAAAACGGCCAAAAATAAAGCGGGCAAGTAGTTAATAAACCAACCACCTATGGCGCGGTGAAAACCTATCTTTTCCCACCCCGTGATGTAGTTCCCGTGTGCATCTATTGCATTCGTGCCTTTTTGAAGGACAATATCAGAGCTTTCTGCTGCGGGCATGGTACCATCCATTTTTTCTTGGTCCCTACTTCTCTTAGATGGGATGATCATAAGGCACGCTGGTAGTTTGAATAGCTTTACCTCGTCTCGGACCAGCAAAGTTTCCCTCACACAATATGGAGAGAAAATAGGGCAAAAAAGCTCAAATGACGTTTTTCATATCTTGCGTTTTCTTGAAATTTTCCAACTCGAGGGCTTCTTGGACAGCGATTTCGCTACCTAGGATCGGATATTTACCTTTCCACGGGCTCCGCTTGTAAAAGAATAAGGTCGTTTTAAACATCAATTTCATCATGAACTTGGAAGGGCCTGAGAGCTCGGTCGATTCCTTGAAGGTTTGGATGCCGTAATCATCCCACGCTCCGAAGAAGCCCATCAACGGGCACACGATCAAGTACGGCCAGACAAAGAGGACCATGACGATCGTCACAAAAGCGAAAGGAATTTCTCCAATGAAATATGCCCCGATCGGAAAAAGGTACAAGCCATATGCAAATGCAAAGAATGCATAGATGATCATTGGCGGAATGGGCAAGAGGAACACTTGCACGATGAAATCGCGAAGGTGAATGTTCAAGACTTTTTTATCCAGCAAGATCCACCCTATAATGTAAAAGATCAAGGTGATTGGAATGTCCTTCAAGATGAACAGCGTTATGGTGAGATTCACGTTGATGCCATAGATGAGGAACATGTACCAGAGAAATGCCACTGTTGACTGTGCTATGGCTATCCATTGATCATAACCCGGATGATTTAATTGCGTGAAGGAGACAGGTTTCTCAAACATGAGCAGGAATTGTGGGATTGACAATACCGGCATCAAGGCCATAGCAGGAAGCCAGTTCTCCCCGAAGACCTTGAGCAAGGAACCCAGGGCAATGGGTACCATCACGACGATCGTGATTCCGAGATACAATGTCAAGAAATAACGCCACTTGAGAGATTGGGCAATGTAATAGTGGCTCAGGTTTTTCTTGTTGTTGTTATACGCCTCGGTGACTGAATAATTGCAGTTGTCCCGTATCGTGCCTGGCGTGTCGATCAAGTTTGTGAAGTTCGTCGTGAGGCTGATCAAGCCCATCCACGTGGCATATTGAGGTAAGAGATTGAACGTGACCAGGAATGACAAGAACCCGAGAACCGTGCCGTAAATGGCGCCAGGCATCGTTTTGACCCCGAAGGACAAGGATTCCTTGGCGATTTCCCGCGTGAATGTTGGCCGCAAGCATATACCAATGTTTAATCCAATGCCTCTCAAGATCTTGTCGAATAATTTTGCACTTATCACGAATGCGAAGAAATAATGCACGTAAAGGCCGATAACGAGTCCGATTGACATTCCCATCAATTCACCGATCGCCGGATTTGAAGCGCCCCATAACCGGCCGAGAATGATAAATGCAATTTGACCCGAAAAATCCACGACATCTTCGAACATACGCACGACGAGATATTTCGAATAATGCTGGAAAGACTTCAACACGCTCGTGAGAATGCTGAGCATTCCCGGATACTGTATCGTGGAATAGATTAAAAATATCCACATCAAGTGCGCCTGGCTCGGCGGGATCCAGAGGAAAACATAAAACGCAATGCCTGTGACCTGGATAAGCCCCGTACACATTTGGTACCAGATGAAAAAGCTCACGTATTGGCAGGCCTTTTGCGGATCTTTAATTCGATACTCGGGAACGAATCGTCCGATGGAATTCTGGGTTCCCATATCAAATAACAAAAAAAGTAATGAATACATGTTTGTCGCAATTGCGTAATAGCCTTTTGCATCAGGGAATGGCAGAATCGAGGGAATGATGACCCCTGCGACAAACAAGTACAGCAAGGAAAGGACCAAGGCTGGAACATAATTAAAGAAGAATCCGCCAACTGCACGATGGAAACCGATCTTCTCCCATCCATCGATATAATTTCCGTGCGCATCAAGAATGCTTTTCTTTTTTCCCATTATCAGTCTTCCAGCCTTGTTTTATTGGCGTTTATTGATCTTGTAACGCCATTCAACAGATGTTTTTTATAGATCCAGATTTTCGTGTGGCGTTAGCCGGTGGCAACGTGGGCGCAATCCCGTTTGCTGATCAATTAGGTACGCTAATGGTTTGAATAGTTTTACCTCGTCTCGGACCTGCTGAGATTCCCCCACGATGCTCGGAAAAACCTTCGTTTCCATTAAAAAAAGACAAGGATAAAAAAACCAAAAAGAAATCAGAGCTTGGCCCCGCAAGTGGAACAAAAACCGGCCTTTTCATCGTTCAGATTGCCGCACGCTTTGCATTTCACTTTAACAACCGTCTGGGGTGCCGGGGCAGGGGGAGGATAGTAGGGTTGTGGTGGAGGCATTCCGTATATCACTCCGTGTGAGGGCATGTAGCCAATAGGCCGTTTCGGATCGATGCCCCACGACATGAGCCGCCACCGGCGCAGGCTTATTTGCCCATATATCAAAATAAAAAAGCCTCCAAGCATAAAAATAAGCATTGGTGCCATGAATCCGATAATTCCATAATCAAACATGTGTCCAGGATCTTGCAAACGAACCAGGATTGAGATAGGTCCGATCATGGTCACGCAGGCACCCACTGCCACCAAAATAGTTCCTCGTACCTTGTATTTATGAATTTTTTCTTGATCTTCAGCCGAAGGCCCAGGTTGCGCCATAATTTGTTCACCAATATGGTTTTTATATGTGATTTGTCTAAAAGGTGGATGATTTGGAATATAAACTCTGCGTTCGGCGCTTCGTTAATGTCTTTAGATGGCAATAGTAAGATAACACGTGGTGGAAAGCATATA
>JAUQYW010000042.1 GCA_030587525.1 Candidatus Sigynarchaeota archaeon
TAACTCGCCCAGGTACTGGCGCATGTTCCTTATCTCGGCTTTCAATTTCATTCTTTCACCAATCTTTTCCACGGGCAAGAGTTGTTTCTTGAACCATTTCAAATGCGATCTTGCTACTTTCGATGCTTCCCTCGTCAATTTCAACATGTAATAATCACTCGATGCCATTCTCTTTCTTCTCCTTCTTCGTGTAGAGTTCTTGATACCAGCCTGGCCGCAATGGTATTCGTTCTGCAAGCCACGTGCCTAGCTCCGTCGCGAAATCCTCGGCAGTGGTTTCGTACTCTCCCGGTGTTTTCATGTATCGAAATACTATCGGCACGTCCAAGTCCTTGTGAGCAAAAAAGGTGAACGTGTCCTTGTCAATACAGCACGCGTGCCCTAGCTCGTGATACACGACATCCTTAAATTTCCCAGCATCAAGCTTGTCGCCGGTGTAAATAACGAGACGGCGTGCATCCTTTTTCACGGAAAGAAACCCATATTTCACGATGCATGTTATCTTGATCTCGATTCCCATTGCATCGAGCGCGCCCTTGTCGAGGAATCGTTCATTACCGATGATGATTTCCGTTCTTTTCTTGATCTCGGCAGTGCTTTCTTTCTTCATTGCTTCCACGTCTTTCTTTTCACTCGGCAAGCCAAGACCAGAACACGTGTCTTGCCAATATTCTTGTTTCGTGAGCATTCTTCATTTCATCTCGTCGTTGATGATAAGATTCCGATACAGAGAACGAGCATTGCTCGACCACTTTTGCATTCTTTCCGCGTGTTTTGACGAATGATGCTTTCTCTTTTTCATGTCGTTAAAAAACTCGTAATAGCCGTGTTCAAGACGGCTCATCTTGAAATACAAGGAAATGGTCTCGTGATAATTCCGCGAGTAAAGCCAATTGTACTCGATCTTTCTAATTTTTCTCTTGATCTTCGATACTTCTTTCTTGTCACCCATTGCACACGCCGTGTCTCGTAATTGCTCGTGGAGAATCATTCTTTCAGCAGTTAATGCCATTGCATCAAGAAGAATGAAAAATTCAAATTTGGACAGCAAGACCGGGTGGTGATAATTGTCCGTGATGCCGGTGCCGGAGATGATGACATCTTCCGGGCAATTTTCGGTGCTCGTGATCACTTTTATCGTGAAATCGCTCATGATGAGATCGTGGGCCATCGGGATAATAAATGAAACGACGATGGATTTTTATCCGCGATGCCCGTATATTCTATCATGACCGCGTGCGCTGATCAGCAAGCATCCTTGCATCGTGCCCTGGCAATCTTTTTCAAGGACAAGAGAAGTGCAAAATTGAATGGTGAAGATGATTTTTTCGAGATTGGCACCGTTGCTTTTTAT
>JAUQYW010000048.1 GCA_030587525.1 Candidatus Sigynarchaeota archaeon
CGACGACTGGAAGCGCCGCGAGGCGGAATTCAGCCAGTACGATCCCCGTATCGAGGCGACCACCGACGAGGAACTGGCATCCGACGAATCGCTTGCGCCGGTGCTCAACCGCGAATCCTTCCAGTTGTGCTTTCACGCGATGCTCGACGAGAAGGGAGATTTGTTCGCATGTGTGGTGAAGGATGGCATCGATCCCGTCGGTAGAAGCGCGGATTGGCTTCACATGGACATCGAGTGGCTCTATTCGTGGCGGGAGCGGCTCGGGCGCGACCCGTGGCGAGACAGGTTCCCGCCGCCCGATTACTCGTTCAAGACCATCACGGTGGCGAATTGGAGGCTCGTGCTCGACCGCGTCGCCGGCCTCGTGGCGGAGCAGACGTGGATCTTGTGGCTGGTGAAGTGCTTCGACGAGGATCTGCGGATCGCCAATGCTCCCCTTGAGCCCGGTACTTTCCTCAAGGAAGGCCTCTCGAACATCATCTTGATCCAGGTCATCGCCAGCTTTCTCAGCGAGGAAGCCCAGAAGGCAGCGGAGGCGTCCAAGGCTGGCAAGTCGGCCCGGGGAAAAAAGGGGAGGAGAAAGGTGGAGAACGAGACGATGAAGGTGGCGAACGTGGCGAAGGTGACGAAGGCTGCCCCTGGTCGCGTCGACGCATATGAACTGGAGCACATTCTCCGCAGGAACATGGTGCCGGGGCGAGAATTTCGTGCCCGCATCAAGAAGCTGGCGGCCGCCGAGGTGAAGATGTATCCGAGCCTTGTGAGGATCCGGTTCGACGAGAACGGCATACCCCTTCCACCCAATGACTTCTTGGTGCCCGCTGCTGCCGGGAAATACCTTGATGATTGAAAGAAATCATCCTCATTTTTTATTTAAAAAATATGATATATGAGAAATAAAACCTTGAGTTAGTTATTGATCAATAAATCGACGAGGATCCAACCATGACACTATGGAAACGAAAAACGCGTGCCGGTTTAAAGAGCGAAGCAGTACTTCTGGCACCGCACGAATACCAAAAATATTTTTTCAAGAACCCGGATGCAGTTCAAGATGAATTCAACGTGCATGACATGACCGGGTTATCAACGGAAGAAGCTGCGAGACGGCTTTCAGAATTTGGCCCGAACGAGCTTCAGAAAATCAAGCGTTCCATTTACAAGCTGTACTTCGCGCCGGTCCTCGAGAACACGATCATCATCATCTTCCTCATAGCGGCCACGCTGATGCTGATCATTAACATATCGGTTGGTAGGTCCGCGATATCCCCCACGATCAATTTCTTTGTCATCTTGTTGAACGCCCTCATTGCCATTATCCAGCAAATTCGTGCTCAAAAATCGCTCGATTCATTGAAACGTCTCGCCAAGAATGTCTGCACGGTTATCCGGAATGGCATCAAGATATCGGTTGATTCAAGTAAAGTCGTTCCCGGTGATGTCCTGGACTTGCAAGAAGGCGACCGTGTTGTTGCTGATGCCAGAATCATCCAGGCAAACAATTTTTTTGTTAATGAATCGGCAATTACAGGGGAAAGCGTTCCCGTGAATAAAAAAACCGAATCCATCGCCGAATCTACCAAGATCGCCGGGATGCAAGACGTGAAAAACTGTGTCTTTTCCGGCACGTTCGTCACTAAAGGTAATGCCCGGGCTATCGTGTTCTCCACGGGCACGAAGACGGAAATAGGTCGCATCTCGAACACGTTAAGCCAAGCCACGGCCGAGCAAGAGATCCCGCTCAAGAACAAGATAAATAAATTTGCTAATTGGCTTGCCATTTTCGTGCTCGTTATGTTCGTGGTCATCTGGATTTATGTCCTCATCGTCATGTGGATCACCGGGAGTTTATTCGTGGGATTCAATTTCTGGTACAAGCTCGGTGATAGCATCGAGCTGGCGTTGAAATTCGTCCCGATTAACATCGTGCTGTTGTCGACCATCATCCTCATCACCGGCGTGGTTGCCATGGCTGCAAAAGGTGTCATCACGCGGAAGCTCACGGCGGTCGAAGCCCTCGGGCGGGCCTCTGTCGTGTGCACGGATAAAACCGGCACGCTCACGAAAAATGCCATGACCATCCAAAAGGTTTGGGCAAATGACAAGCTCTACGATGTATCCGGGGTAGGATATTCGAGGGAAGGAGGCATTTTCTACAAGAAGGATGTCGTGAACAAGGACGATTACAAGAGTCTTAAGAAGCTGGTCATCGCTGGAATACTCGATAACAATGCAGAAGTTGTCGAGGAGGAATTCAAGGTTGCGAAGAAAGGAGATCAAGGCAAGCAAATAGAGCGAAAAGTGATCGGTGATCCGATGGAGGGCGCGCTCGATGTGCTGGGCGAGAAGCTCAAGATCTACGAATCCGACATGCTCAAGCATCTCAAGTTCGTCAAGGAGTATCCGTTCGACTCGGATCTCAAGCGCATGACCAAGATATGGGCATCGACCAACCCGAAAATAAAACATGAGTGGATGGCTTTCATCAAAGGCGCGACCGAGTTGATCCTCGACCGGTCCACAACGATCATGGAGGATGCCGACGATCCAGTGCCTCTCGATCCACACCGGAAAAAGGAGATTAAGGAAGAAGTGCAAAAATGGGCATCGAAGGGATATCGTATGCTGGGGATCGGCTGGAAGAGCCTCAAGGCCTTGCCTGAAGGACAAGAATATCCCCGTGACGAGACTGAAACTGATCTCGCGTTTCTGGGTTTCGTCGTGATCCAAGATCCTCCCCGGGATGGCGTGAAAGATGCGGTACGTGCATGCGAAAATGCCGGGGTGACGGTTGTCATGATCACTGGTGATTCGAAAGATACAGGTGCTGCGATCGGCAGAGAGCTCACGATTTACGAGGACGGTGAAACGGTTGTTGAAGGGAAAGAAATCGCTGGTCTTGACGACGAGACCTTTTTCAGGACTGCCGTGTTTGCCCGGGTCTCTCCCGATGACAAGCAGGTGATCGTCAAGCGCTACCAGCAGCACGGGAAAACCGTGGCGATGACCGGCGATGGCGTGAACGACGCGCTTGCCCTCGGCATGGCCGATGTCGGTCTCGCCATGGGCATCACCGGCACCGACGTTGCCAAGGAAGCCGCGGACATGATCATTTCGGATGATTCGTTCAACACGATCGAGCTCGGCATTCACGAGGGCCGGGGTTTGTTCGCTAAAATCCGGACCATGATTTATTTCTACATCTTCGCGAACATTGCCGAGGCAATCGTGCTCATTGCGACGTCGTTCGTCAACATAGATTTCCGGCTTTTCGACACTGGTTTGCAGATCAACTTGATCTATGTGCTCCCGCACTCCTTCCCGCCGCTCGGTCTCACGTTCGACCGGACTTCATTGGATGTTATGAAGGAAAAGCCCCGAAACGCCGAAGAGGTTTTCAGCAAGAACGTGCTGATCATGCTGGTCATAAACATCATCTACATGTCAATTGTTTTATTTATTGCATCGGTGCCAATCGTCGCAGCGTTCTTAGCCCATCCCGAACTCTATGGTGTGTTGAATCAAGGCTCCGCTCCTCCGGACGTTTTGACAGAAACTCGGCGTTTACTTAATAACGAGATGGCAAAACCTCGCACTATTGCGTTTTGCATCATCTTTATTGCCGAAACCGCCGTCGTGTTCTGTGTCCGCAGGCCCAACATCCCTGTCTGGAAAAGCTTCAGGAAAGATATGAGCCCCACCTTGATTTTCTTCACTGTACTGACCATCCTCGGCATGTTCGGCGTCGTCTACGTGATCCCATTCCTTCCATCTATCAATCTAACCTTGTTACACATTGCAATGCTTAACTCCGAGGATTGGGTCATTGTGCTGGGCTTGAGTCTTCCCATCATTGCGGTACTTGAAGTGTACAAATGGTTCATTCGTGCTAAGAAAAAACAGACCATTTAATTTTATTTTAGATATTAATTGATCGATTTACTATTATATTTTTTTCACCAGGTTACTATCATGGGGGAAAAGAAGGACAAGGTCGAGCTTGTCTGGCCAATGAAAAAAAAAGGTAAGCCACCCGGTGACGAGCAAGGTGGAGCCGCAGTCGTTGAATGGGAGCGATATCGTGGAGAGCACGAGCAGGCCCGTGAACCGGGGAATCTGCTCTTTTGGGGCGATAATATCGACGTGATGGGGCACTTGCTCGCCACGGGGTACGGCGGGAAGGTCAACTTGATCTACATCGATCCCCCGTTCTTTTCCGGCGGGAAATTCTCGGTTCGGGCCCCCGGCGGTAAATTTTCGAGCGCTTACAAGGACACGTGGTCCGAAGGCCTTGCCCAGTACCTCGATTATATGCACGGGCGGCTCAAGCTCATGCACGAGTTGTTATGCGACGGCGGAACTATGTACGTCCACCTAGATTGGCACGTGTCCCATTACGTCAAGATACTTCTCGACGAGATCTTTGGTTACGAGCAATTTTGCAACCAGATCATCTGGAAGCGCCTCACGTACAAGCAAACGCAAGTGAAGGCATATGGCGTCTTGCACGACGTCATTCTCTATTACACGAAAGCTGGGAAGGATTTCACGTGGAA
>JAUQYW010000074.1 GCA_030587525.1 Candidatus Sigynarchaeota archaeon
GTTCGAGAGTTCTCAAAGGCATCATCGAGGCAATTAGCTTTCTCATCGACGAGACGTACCTTTTCGTCTATCCCACTGGCTTGAAAATGAATGCCATCGATAGCAGTCACGTCGCGATGCTGCTCGCAGTCTTGCCAAAAGAGATCTTCACCGAGTACATCTGCAATGAAGATTTCAAGATCGGTATCAACGTTCAAGATTTAATCAAGATCCTACGACGTGCAAAATCGAATGATGTGATCCAGTTACTCTTGGATAAAAAAGATAAAAACACGTTGCTCATCAAGATGAAGTCTGAGAGATCGACCCGGACATTCAAGCTCAAGTCAAAAGATATCCAGGGATACGATGCGAAGGAGGAAGGGTTGCTTGGATCATTCGAGGAGACCCTCAAGGACAAGTTCACGGCCACGATCCAGCTAGAAGGATCTGTTCTAGACGAGATCGTGAAGGACGCGCTCATCATCTCGGATCTGCTCAAGGTTCAGGTCATGCCCGCGGAGAAAGTCGTGAATTTCACGGCTTATGACGAATCTGGCGAGGTCAATATCGAGCTGGAACTCGGTGGAAAAGGCATACTGGACTCGGACGTAAAAAATGATGCAGAAGGCATTTACTCGCTGAATTTCCTCGAAAACATCATCAAGATCCAGTCGATCACGAGCAACTTCGAGATTGCTCTCGGCCAGAATATCCCTATGAAGATCAAGGGCGTCATCACGAACTCGTCGGGCAACGCGACGGAAGGCAAGATCGTGTACTTGCTTGCCCCGCGGGTGGAGGATCAGGGCGAGGAGGAATTCGGTGACGATTTCGAGGCCGAGGAAGTCGAGGAAAATCTGAGCGAGGGCGGAGAGAAATCCGGCGCCGGGGACTCCGACGAGGGGGGCGAAGGCGGCGAAGAGGAAGAGAAGTGATCTCACGATCAACCGCTATGATCGACGAAACAACCTTGATACCCCTATTTTTACCCTTTTTTCATGTGCACTAATCGTTCGTGTTTGAACTAAGAATGAAAAAAAAAACCCCGATCGAACCATCATGACCGCCCAAGGTAAAGCAAGAAAGCTCACCCTTGACGTGCTGTGCAAATACCCGTTCTTGAACGCGAGCATGGAATGGATCCAGGAAAAGAACGTCATACCTTTGGATGCATTTTACACGCACGTCGGTATAATGGACAAGATCCGGGCCATTCTCGCGGACGCGATGGACAACAAGGAAGAATCAAAAGCACTTGCGCATGACAGCGATGAAATCATTTACTTGTATCCTTGGCTCCGCATCATACTCGCTTTCATGAATATGCCGCGCGTCACCTATAAAATTGCAAATCTCTTGTCCAAGCATTTCAGTGCAATGCTCGCCAAAGAGGACGAGACGACGTTATTGCTCGTCGCGCAGGATCAAGGTATCAATGTCGATCGTATTCCCGACGACAAGGCGATGGCAATAAGCACCGTTTCTTTTCAATTTCGGCTTCCATTTTTGGATTACTTGCAGATTGCGGCAAAATTCAAGTCCCCAGCTTGGAAGCTCGTTAATCGATTATTAAAAAATGGTTCTGTATATTTACGAAAGCAAGATCTGGCCAGAATGATCGAGGAATTGATCAAGACGAAGATTTCAGAAGCAAATCCTGCGCTCAAGGATGAAAGCTTGAAAAAGAGCTTCATGGACGATCCTCTCTTGAAACCTTTTTTCGAGGGCTTGATGAACGTCGCGAAAGAAAAAACCAGCGCCGGTTCTGGATCGACCGATTCGCTTCCCGTCGATGATTCTGCTTTTCCTCCGTGCATCAACGCAATTCTGGATAAAAATAGCAAGGGCATCAACTTGGCGCACTCGGAACGGCTTTTTCTCGTGTATTTCTTGCTCACGATCGGAAAAACCGTCGAAGAAGTTCTCGATCTCTTCAGGAATCAGCCAGATTACAACGAAAAAATCTCCCGGTACCAGGTAGAATTTGCTGCGGGTATGCACGGTAAAAAAACCAATTACAAGCCCCATAACTGCGTGACGCTTGAGAGCATCAACATCTGCAAGAAGGCAGACCCTGAATTCGGCAGCAAGTGGTGCGTGGAGCCGAAATATCCATTCAAGAATCCGCTCACGTTCTACCGTCGTTCCTCCAAGTCAAGGGCGCGCCATTTAGCACAAAACTCGGGAACCGAGCCTTCTAACGAGGACAAGGTCGAGGGACCTTCCTCCAGCCAAGACGATGGGCAGTCAACTTAAACGACATGATATCATGAATGATTACGTGAAAGCGCTGTTCCAGGCTTATTATCGGGAAATTCAACTCGAAAAGTTGATGCCACGTGACCTGCCCAAGCGCGAGCTCGGGTTCATCCTTCCGGATAAAAAAGGCATGATCCGGCACAAGGCCTTTGCGGATACAAAAGACTACAAGGCTTTTCTCCTTCAAAACGTTCCAGTGCACGTGTACTACAGCGCTACGTTGTATAATTCCCCTTGGAAAGACCGCATGGACCTGAAAGACTACATCGGTTGCGACTTGATCTTCGACATCGATTGCGATCACATCGAGACACCGTGCAAGCAAGAACACGACGGGTGGGTATGCAAGGGATGTGGCAAGAAAGGTGGAGGAAAGCCACCCGTGGCTTGCCCGGAATGCGAAGGCATGAGTTTCGATGAAAAATCGTGGTTGTGCGACAAGTGTCTTGCTAAGGCAAAAACGGAGACCTTGAAGCTCGTTGATGACTTTTTAATAGGAGATTTCGGTTTGCCTCCAGATAATATGGATATTTACTTTTCCGGGCAGCGTGGGTACCACGTGCACCTCGAAAAGGAAGCGTTTCGCCGGATGAATGCCGAGGAACGGAGGGAAATGGCGGATTTCATAACGGCGACAGGCATTTCTCTCTCATCCATCGGTTTTCTCGTCAAAAGTCCCAGCATCACGGGTTTCACGATGAAAGACCCTGGGTGGCGTGGCAAGATCGCCGTGAATTTGCTGCATTTGCTTGATCGCATCGACATTGATGGCAACGTGCCGCTCCTTGCCAAGGAAGTTCAAGATTTATTGCGAAAGAACAAGGAGATCTTGAAGAAACGTCTCTTGGCTAATGATCCAAACTGGTCGCTCGAAGGGATCGGTCAAGGGTATTGGAACCGAATCCTGGAATATGTTGTTCGCGATACAAAGTGTGAAATTGACGTGCCCGTAACGATCGATGTTCATCGCCTCATCCGTGCTCCAAACACGTTACATGGCAAATCTGGATTCATCAACAAGAAATTAAAGCGGGATGAGCTTGACAAGTTTGATCCATTTAACGACGCGGTTGCGTTCAAGGGCAATGACGAAAGGATTAAAATCTTGAACGATGTTCCTCGATTCAGAATCGAAGACAAGACGTATGGTCCCTTCAAAAAGGATGATATCGAAACCATGTCGCTGGGAGCCGCCGTTTTCTTGATGTGCAAAAACCTGGGTGTCGTGGCGTGACATATATCATCGATCTCTTGATCACGGCATGGCGTGAAGAGCAATCTACCAAACCACTCCAGCCCTTGCCAGAGAAGTTCACGGAATCGATAAAAGACATCTCCACCTCGCTCGACAAGGCCATCACGGCCATGAAGGAAGGTAGCCTGCAAATGGCCATCGCGAGGAAGGAGGTCGAGATGCTGAAGTACCTGTGGACCGACCTGCTCAAGATCCGGAAGGGTAAGATCGAGCACGCCATCCAAGCCGGCGTGCCCGTGAACGAGCAATTGCTGCTTGATTTCGAGGCGGAATATTACAAGGCCCTCGGGAGCATTGCATACAAGTACGATGCCAGCAAAAATATATTTCCCGAAACCCGCGTCCCGCAAGAAATTTCTTCGAATTACATGGCAATACGGCTCATCAACGACGCGGCGGATTTCGTCGCGATTGACTTGCGAACTTATGGCCCGTTCAAGAAAGAGGACATTGCTTATTTACCGAAAGAACACGCGGAAATCATGATCAAGGAAGGAAAAGCCAAGAGAATCATGGCAATGGGCGATTAATTCACGCCGCGGGTTTTTGTCCCTGTTGCTCGTGCAGCTTCCTTTTCATTTCCCGGCGATACTTGCCGTACTTGTCTTCAACGCTGAACTTCGGGGGATAGACCGACCGCACCTCTGCCGAACCGCAAGAACGGCAAGGACCTTCCTTCATCGTGTAGGTCCCGCATTTCACGCACTTCGACAAGGTTTTTGGCATGGTGCTCACTTCACGCGCTGGAAGGTGCCTGTTCCGCCTTTCTTGATGGTCTTCAAGACCTTGGCTTCCACCTTCTTTAACAAACCTTCTGCCGTCTGGTAATCCGGTGCCTCGACTTCCACCCTGTAGCGGGGCGGTGCGATGACCTGGAACCTGAGCTCGGCCATGGCCTCCTTGGGACCCTTCACGGTTTCGCCCGATTCGATGGCCTCCTTGATAAGATCGACCCCGTTTGGTTCATAGCTGGTCAGGTCGAACTCGCCGACGATGGTCACGACAGGAATCTCGACGTTTTGCTTGACGATGGCTTCAAGTTCTTTCAACCACGACTCGTCCACTTTTTCAACGAAGTCGAGATCCATGATCGCATCGATGCCTTGCTCCTTGATGTCCTCGAATGCTGCCCAGAGGTCGCCACCATACGTTTCATCGAGCTGGAAGCCCATCTTCTCGTAGACATCGTCGAGCGTTACCTTGAGTTTCTCGGCGACCATGTTGAGCAAGCCTTCCGCTTTGTTCGATCGCTTCCATTCCGTGAGTTTTTGCTTCGCTTCTTGCCCTGACACCCGGCGCTTGGACACCCAGGCCATGCCTTTGTCGATCTTGAGCACCTTGACAACGTGTTTTTGGCCTTCCCTGATATGATCGCGGATATTTTTGATCCAATAGTTCGCAATTTCAGAAACGTGCATGTAGGCGATCGCGTTGTGGCGTATAGCCTCGTTCACGTTGAACGTGTCGCGGTTGATACCGTCTCCGCGGGTCCCGTCCTTGGCCGGGATGCCCCTGTAGTCATCCAGGATCATATAAACGTGACTCGGGTTCACCTCGACGACCGTGGCCATAGCAATCTCGCCGATCTCTGGGAATGGATGCTTTTTTCTGACCATATATGAAAACCGGTTAAATTATTTAACACATTTGTTAGGTGCGTCAATATTTTTCGTTATTCAGATGCGTTTTTTGTCATTAAACACATCGATGGAACTATAATCGAACTATGCAAGGTTCGTTAATATTTTTTGTTATTCAGATGCGTTTAAATTACTTGCCGCGGACGTGTTTTATGACAACCGAACGGATTTCGGGTATGAAAACGCTATGAACGCGAGAGAACGATTGCTCAAGGCCCTTGAAAACGACGGCGAACCGGATCGGGTTCCCTCGTTTGCCGAGGGCATGATGGGCATTTTTAAACAGAAAACCCTGGACATGTATGACGAAAAAATCACGGATGACCAGGTTTTGCTCGTTGAGGGCGACTGGACGCTGTTCAAGTTTTTTGAATTCGATGCGGTCTGGTTGCATTCCACGCCCGTTTCGTACAAGCCCCTCGTCGGCATGGACCCGAACAAGAACGTTGCCGAACCCGGGATGTACGTAGACCGGTTTGGTCACGTCAGCCGGCTAAGTAGCAATGGTGATTACAAGTACCAAACCGGAATTCTCAATGACGAGGAATCGTGGAACAAGTGGATCGACGCAGGTTATTTTGAAACGCGTGTTGACTTGTCATGGATCGACCGGTGGTCAAAAGCCTATCCGAAAATGCTTGAAGCGGACTTGGTCCCGGTCCCGGTTACTGTATGTTTCGAGACTATCCGGGAAGCGTTCGATTTCGGCCGGTTTTCCTATTTTTACCGAAAGAAGCCCGGGTTCTTGAAACGCCTCGCGGGGATGGTACTCGACAACTTGATGGACGTCGCCAAGGGATGGTGCGACGCGGGATTCGAGATCGTGACCTGGGCCGATGATTGCGCCTACAAGGGGCGGGTCATGTTCCCGCCAAGCGTGTTCGAGGATATCATAGCTCCCATTTACAAGAAATTGAATGATTATTGCCACAAGCGCGGGGTGCTCACGTTTTTCCATTCCGATGGCTTCACGGAGCCATTCTTCGACGGCCTCATCAAGTCCGGCTTCGCCGGCATCCAGAGCCTCGAGCCCGCCGCGGGCATGGACCTCGGGCACTTGAAAGCGACCTGGGGCGAGAAAGTGTGCTTGATCGGGAACATGGATTGCTCGGATCTCCTTCCCTTCGGAACGCCGGAAGCGGTCGTGGCAGCAACGAAGAAATGCTTGGCCGATGCCGCGAAAGGTGGAGGTTACATCTTCGGGCCGACCACGGACATCACGGATTCGTGCAACCCGGCGAACATCAAGGTCATGATGGACACGCTGCTCAAATTCGGGAAATACCCGATTTCGATTTAACACGACCTTCATTTTCACATGTATCAGGTGAATGCGAAAAATGGGAAGCTCGCTGTATTTCTCCATGACGCTGTTCATATGGGCCGCGCTTGGCGGAAAATCCACTGCCACGTTCATGCCCGGCCGGGACACCCGGAAAAAAAGGTCCCCCGATGCGTATATCCAATTCGAACGCCCTGAAATCGAAATCGTTGTGTACGGCGAAACCGGCGCGGTCGATATAAAATTTGGCGAGAACAAGTTTCTCAAGAATATACAGCCACGGTTGACCGTGTTCGGGAAAACATACACGATATCGTCGAAAAACAAGAAAACCAAG
>JAUQYW010000090.1 GCA_030587525.1 Candidatus Sigynarchaeota archaeon
GCATCCGCCTTGTGATGCCTTCAACGCCGCTGCGCAGCCGATATGGTGGCGTGCACCGCAGCCGGGACACTCGTAATTGATGCCCGCAATGGTGCCCTTGCAGACCACGCACGAAGGTTTTTCCTCCGGAAGGATAGCAGGCTGTCTTGACTCCGATATCGCCGTTTTCCCGCCGTGCCGCGGAAATCGCTCGATGATACCCTCGTCCAGAAGATATTTCCCGAGCGCTTTCGCTGCCTTCACCGACGAGCAACCAGGCATACGCAGCACATCGAGCAACGTGGGCTCGGCAACTTGCTGGAGAACCGTCGTCGCGAGGGCCTTCAACCCCGCCACGTCTTCCTCGGAATAGCTGGTTGGCTCGTTCAACGCGTCGAGCAAAGCCTTGGCCTCGTCGAGCCCCACCTTGAGCTGGCGAACCACGTCCTTCACAGCGATCGTCTTATCGAGGGCAAGCTCGTGTTCCAGGATTGCGATGGATTTCGCGACGGGTGTCGAAGGCGCTTTCCCCTTGTCCTGGTTTCTCTGCTTCTTTTTGTTATCGCGCTGAGGTACATTAACCTTAGCCTTGATAATGGTGACAGGAACGATGGGATTTGCTACACGGGTGAAGATCCGTGTTTTTGAATCAAGCGAGCCATACAACTGGTGAGAACGGATCAGCATCTTGGTAATTCTCACGAGGTCGCAGAGCCCGAGAGGTGTCTCGACTCGGGTAAGATCGGTAGTGTTCGATGTTCGGATGATCTCATAAAACGATAACCACGCGTTATTGTCTTTTGCCAGCAAGCTGATGGAAAATCCGAAGCCAAACCCATGAATGGCCTCTTCGAATACCAGCAGACCAATGTTGATCCAGAATCCTCCTTGGAAAATGCCGTAGAGCGATAAGCAAATGTTGGCACCAAACAGCGCAATAATCAAGATAGAATACAGCATCCTGTTTTTTATAATTCTCCCGATAAAGCCAATGGCTAACACGGCGTTGATCACGAGAAAAAAAAATACCGCGAATTCAGGATGCGTCCAGGGAATATTTTTATAGATGATGACGAAAAGCAGCATCGAAACGGAAACGCACGAGACAATCATCATTACACCGACGAGAACGCGCATTATCACTCGTTGATGTTTTTTCCCGGTTTTTTTTCCAGTAGTCTCTTGCCCACTCGATGTTGTGGTGTGATCGTCCGCTTGCATTTTTTTCATGATAATCATGTGCTCGATAGCATTTAATAACATTTACAATGAATTCATTCAAGGTGCGGTGCGGATAGTTCATCTATGAATACCATATTCATCCAAAGTTGCGAATCAGGGATCTATTTCTTTGATTAAAGGAACCGCTCGATGAACTTGTCAGTGAGCCAGTAGCCGACCGTCTTGACCACCATACCAGGCAACGCTTCCGTTATACCGCCGAGAATCATGGAGACGACCATCTCCCGCGGGGACTGCTTCATATACTCCTTGAGCGCCTGGAGCCGGCCGAGCACGTGGAAGATGCGCTCCGTATCCCGCTGGATCGCCGCCTCGTCCAGGCCACGTGCCTGCATCCGCTCGATGCTCCGCCCAACGCGCCGCCCGAGCAACTTCGCATTTCCCTTGGATTCCCGAAGGATCTCCATGATCGCGTTGTCATCGAGATTTCCTTCCCGCATCTCCTTGAATTGCCGGAACATTTCTGCCTTTAACTCGTTGATTTCGCTCATGATCGCACCCCGGTCTTGCTCCGCAGCGGCTCGCGTGGCAGATACCAGCTTGGACAGCTTCGCAGTCGTGGTTTCGACGGCGTCGCCGAGGCTGACGACCATGCCCGATGCCTCGACGTACCGGCCAAGGTCCTGCCCGACCTTGTCGAGGAGGGGGGTTATATTCTTGTGCATGATCTCGTCGACGACGAGGATCTCGTCGAGTTCCCTCGATATCTCCTCGATGCCGATGATGGAAGGTGCAGCCTCGTCAATGGCCGGCAATTGCCCGATGGCGCGATTGCACGCAAAGCATCCGCCTTGTGATGCCTTCAACGCCGCTGCGCAGCCGATATGGTGGCGTGCACCGCAGCCGGGACACTCGTAATTGATGCCCGCAATGGTGCCCTTGCAGACCACGCACGTATGCGTGGTTGCAGGACCAGCGGTAATTGGTTTCTGGGCAAGTGTCACCGGCGATGCCACCTTTCCGCTGTGCCTCGGGAATCGCTCGATGATACCCTCGTCAACGAGGTACTTCCCGAGCGCTTTCGCTGCCTTCACCGACGAGCAACCGGGCATCCGCAGCACGTCGAGCAACGTGGGCTCGGTGAATTGTTGGAGAACCGTCGTCGCGAGGGCCTTCAGTCCCGGCACGTCTTCCTCGGAATAGCTGGCGGGCTCGTTCAACGCGTCGAGCAAGGCCTTGGCCTCGTCGAGCTCCACCTTGAGCGAGCGGATCACGTCCTTCACGCCGACCACCTGGCCGGTGGCGAGCTCATACTCCAAGAATGCGATCAGGTGATTTTTTCCAGCACTCGTCTCCTCCAGTTCCTTTTGATTTCGCATCGATTGTGAACTCAACCCAGCCGGCTCCGTCGCGGTCAATACTTCGGGCGGCACGAGCCAGGGACCTAGTCGATACTTAACGAGAAAGCGAAAGCCAATAATGGAGATAGCTCCAGCAGCATAGGATGCAGAATAAATCCCGAACGGAAAAGGAAAGCCGCAAGTGCACATAAGGCCCATCATAAATTCCGCGATCCCCACCGAGAACGGAACCGTGAAAATACTTGATTGTATGGGTTTGTTTTCCCTCGCCCTCTTGTCAAGGACTATCAAAGACGCAATATAGAAAGAAATCGCAGGAAAAACCGTAAATACCTCCACCTGGAGTGTCCAACTCCAGTTTTGCCAAGAAGGTGCCCACCACAAAGCGTGGAATAAGAGATCTCCGGAAGAAGTTGATAGATATCCAATATAACAAGGTATCAGAAGGGGAAAAATTAAGAGTGCAATAACGCATTCCCTCAAGTGTTTGATGGCAGGAAATCTTGCTAAGAGAATCTTCAGGGATGGATTTCGCCTAATCTTTGAACGCCATAACGATCTGGATTCATTTTTTTCGAGTTTTGCCTGGTTATTCGTTATTTCTTTCCCCATTCATCATCATTCCTTCAATTGCTGCATTCGTGAATATTCCTTCCGTCGATCATTGATCGACGTCTCTATCCATAAAAGGTTGTTTCACAACGTGGGCTGATTGATGAATCTCATTTTTTTATCCATATCTTCCGTTCAAGCGAAACGAGCACGTATGCCCCGTTTCACCCGAGTTGGGAAAAATAAAATGAACGAGGAGGCAGAAATAAATTGCAGATCGAAAAAGAACTTTTTTTTCTTAAATTAAAAAACTTATTTATCCATTTATCCATAAATTAATCGAGGTTTATTCACTTCTCGTCGTCATCTTTCTCGATATACAGTTTCGTGCGAAGCTCCAAAGCCTTTGGGGTGTTGGCGCAAGATTGATCGCAGGGGCACGCCGGGACATACGACCAGACCTTGAACGCGTCGCTTTGCACGAGCAGGAATTGCAGGCTGTTG
>JAUQYW010000125.1 GCA_030587525.1 Candidatus Sigynarchaeota archaeon
CCAGAGGACAACCGGTACCTCATCGACATGCTCCGCATCATCGCCAAGGTTATCACGGCCGAGGAACCGGGCAAGAAAATCAAGACCAATTGGAAACCCATACCCATGAGCGTGGCGATGTTTGCCGCGAGGCTGACCGAAGGCTGGGCGGGATTGACGAAGACCCCGTGCCTGCTGAGCAAGGCAGCCATCAAGGCCGCGAAGCCCATCTCGTTTTATTCCTCCGAGAAAGCTAAGGTCGAGCTTGGCTATAGCCCAGCTTTCACGTTCGAGCAAGCGATCAGGGATCACTTTAGATATTTCAAGGAACGAGGCATGCTCGGGCTCAAAGGGCGCAAGACATGACAAAAGTCCCAGAATGGGCAAGAGGGATCACCTGGTACCAGATCTTTCCTGAAAGGTTTGCGAACGGGGATCCATCGAATGATCCCACCGCAGACAAGGTGCTGGGGAATTTTAATCCGAAGGCTGAGTCGTGGACGATAACCCCGTGGACAGCAGGCTGGTTTTCCAGGTCAAATTTCGAGCGAAAGTTTAGCAACTCATTCCGGGGATCCATCTTCACTCGACGGTATGGCGGCGATCTGCAGGGCATCATCGACCACCTCGATTACATCCAGGATCTCGGAATCGGTGGCATTTATCTCACGCCCGTGTTCGAAGCCACCTCGCTGCACAAGTACGACGCCTCGATGTACCACCACATCGACATCAATTTTGGCCCGGATCCCGCGAACGATAAACAAATGATGGAACGGGAAAATCCCGGGGATCCAGCAACCTGGTCATTCACGAAAGCCGATAAACTCTTCCTCCGCCTCATCAAGCTCGTCCACGAACGTGGCATGCACATCATCATCGACGGCGTGTTCAATCACACGGGCGTGCAATTCTGGGCATTCCAGGACATCGTGAAAAATGGAAAAAAATCAAGTTTCATAGACTGGTACAAGATCCGCGCGTTCCACCGCACCAGGATCAACGGGTTCAAGTTTTCGTTCGATAGCTGGTGGAATCTCAACACGCTACCGCTGTTGAACCGGGATGAGCGAAACATGCACCCGGCCCCGAAGAAGCATATCTTCGATATCTCGAAACGCTGGATGGACCCAGATGGCGACGGGGATCCTGAAAATGGCATCGATGGCTGGCGGCTCGATGTTGCCAGGGATCTGCCCATAGGCTTTTGGAGGGAATGGAGCAATCACGTCAAAAGTATCAATCCCGGGGCGTTTCTCGCTGGGGAACTCTGGGAAATATCCCCGGATTTCATTTCTACGTGTGGTCCTTTCGATTCGCTTCAAAATTATGATTTTACGCGTGCCATCAACGATTTCTTCGTCGCTAGAAAAAACAAGGTCTTGCCGTCGAAATTCATCAATGCATTGCAAGCTATCTATCGTGCTTATCCCGATAACCAGGATGTCTTGCTCAACTTGCTCGATTCCCACGACGTCGAACGCGTTGCATCGTGGATCATCAACCCGGATCGTGAATTTAACGCCGATAGGGACGAACGAAACCCCGCTTATAATCCTAGAAAACCCACGAAGGAAGAATATGAAGTGGTGAAGCTTGTCGTGGCCTTCCAGATGACTTGCAAGGGTGCTCCAGTAATCTATTATGGAGACGAGGTGGGCATGTGGGGCGCGCACGACCCGCATTGCAGGAAACCCATGGTGTGGCCTGGCTTGAAATACGACGATGAGGTCATCGACGAGCAATCAGGCTTTCAATCGGGGCACGGGCGGTATACCGTGGAATTAAATGATGATTTACACGCATTCTATAAAAGAATCGTGTCAGTTCGCAATCAAAGCAACGCATTGAAGGTTGGGGGTATGACATTCTTGCGGACTGATGACGAAGTATCAGGTGTCGCTTTTGAACGACGGTGCGATCCTGACATCGTGGTTGCCTGCTTCAATCCGGGCAACAAACCGCTGGTGCTGGCACTCCAGGATTATCCGCCACTCGTCGACGTTATGACAGGAACACGGGTGGAGCAAACCAAGCCCGCCACGCGGATCACCATTCCCGCCCGAAAATTTGCAATATTTCGGGCAAAAAATGAAAAATAAAGGGAAATATAAACCCATTTCTAATTATTATCACGAACTTTTCGATATCTTCGCCCATAAATCGGTTTCATCGAGGGGCTTGAAATCATCCTTTGCGAATTCATCACGGGCGATCTTGTAGAGCGCTATGTTGTACTTCGCATCGAATCCGATAGATTCTGCGAGGTTAACAAAGAACCCGTTCAACGATTCGATTTCCGTCACCTTGCTTTTCAAGATGAATTTATCCTGGGCCATGCTCGACATCTGCATTTTCTTGATATTTTTCTTGAAAATGATGGTCGACAAGAATGCAGGCAATGTCATCGCGGATTTCAAGGTCTTCCACGTTGGCAAGGTCTCCAATTTCACTTCGGCCACTCCCGCTTTCATCAAGATTTGCATTCCCTCGTAAAGGACGTTGGCGACAATGTTTTTGTAAGATTTTACGTCGTTGATTTTTCGCACCCCGAGACCGATGAGGGCGGTAATGCTGTTGGTCAAGATCAGCAGCATTTTGCATTTCATGGCGTCCACGAGGCGGTCCTCTGCAATGCACGGAAACGCATCAGAAAAGAGGGTAACGATGCGATCACGGTCAGAAATCAGGTTTTTATCGAGAACGCCAAAATGAATGGGGCCCTTATGTTGATACCCGAATATATTCGGCGCATCCCGCCATGCATTGTAGCAGATGACGCCAAAGATCACCTTGGAGAAATATTTTGGTACTATCGTTTGATTGACCAATCCATTCTGCAGCGTGACGATGACAGGTTCTTTCTTCATTTTCGACTTGATATCCTTTGCAGCGGCTTCGAGATCGTAGTTTTTGACCGCGAGCACGACGATATCCGCGGTTGCTCTCTCTGCCAGGTCGGTTATCGCATTCACGGGAATCGCTTTTGACAATTCCTTTTTCCCCAGCAAGTAGGCTTGTAGCCCCTTCTCCTTCAAGACCTTCACATTCTCGCCACGATCCAGGAAATAAACCTTTTTTCCACGGGACGCAAGCCATCCGCCAACGGTCGATCCGATGGCTCCTGCCCCGTATATCACGATTTCTGGATTCAATTCGCCCATATTATCACAGCACCCTAATAGTAAACGGTTGATAAATCGATTCAAAAGAAAATTCTACGCGTATCTATAAAAATATAGACTTGATGGAAAGAAAAAAAGGTCTACTTTCTCTTCGGATCAAACAATTGCTTTGGACTCTCGTAAAGAACCTGCTTTGCAAGGGCGAGCGCATCAGTCTCCGTTAACACAAGTCCCCGTTCATGAAGGTCTTCGAGGGCGCGTATAACAACATCCTTGGCCATAAGTAACGCCCCATAACTTCCTTCCACGCACCTGCAATCGCCTCCGAACGCGCTTGTCCTGAATACAGGAACGGGATCGGCCATCGTGCCCACCTCGATCAATTCTATCAGGTTCCGGGTCGCAGCGGTCGGGGAGATGATGGGCAACCAGCACAGGTCCGCGTGCACGTTGGTGATCTGGTGCAACATTCCAGCGAGATTATTATACGGAAAATTGCCGTGGAACAGATCAAATTTCAAGTCAGGAAACTTCTCGAACAAGTGGCTCATATTGATCGCGTTCGAATCACCATAGAGCATGCGAGCCAGCCCCGTGTGCATCTGCACCGGAACCTTCCAGTTCAAGGCAGTCCATTCCAGGACTTGATGAAACATGTAATCGCCGAATTTCCACAATTCTTGCTCGGAAAAATTATGGGCGTTGTAGAGCTTGGCAATGGAGCTCGTATCTTCGTCAGGTTCCGGGAAGTAGAGGGGCCGCGTGTATGCGCACTGGTTCTTCAGGCAAATGTAATTCCCGCTGGTCTTGAAATACTCAAGCAACTTGGTCGTGGCATGGCAATAATCATCCAGCGATTGGAACTCGGAAGCTTTCATATGCAAGTGCTCAGCCGCGAACTTGTAGACGATGGCTGATCCTTTCGTGATCTCTCTAGGCACCTGGATGCCGTTCAAGATGGAAGGGATACCCGCGGCAGCACGCATGGCGGGAACTTTCTTGGTCATGCCGAGATGCTGATCGAGGTCGATGTTGAGGATCGCCGTTTCCACGTGCATCTTGTTTTCGACGATATCTTTCAAGTGGCCCATCGGATCTTCGTGATATACTTCTTTCAAGATCGTATCGAGTTTCTCCAGGTATTCCTTGGTAACGGGGGGTTCAATCCCGTAGAGCTCTTCGATCGCCCATAACATGCTCTTCAAGTAGCCCGTGTTTCGATACTGGTTAACCCGATCGAGCCATGCTGTGGTTCCGGGTTTCGTGGGGACGTTGTACAAGTAACATCCATTGAAGACATGGGGCAACATCACGCCGGTCTTTTCGATGGTATCGATCCATTCCTCCGGCGGCGTGGTATGCTCATGCGTGTCGATAACTTTCACGTCTACAAGTTCGTCCCAAAGACGATTATAAAACGAGGAGCATTTTTCCCGCAATTTTGAAAAATATGGCATGATCCCTTATCGACCACCTTGGAAAAAAACTATACCATAAGGGATTGGGATGTCACGTGCATATTATGCACAATTCAGTTTGTATCGATTTTCTATGGCGGAATAATTTCCTAGAAAATATTATTATTTGTCACTGGTTGTTTTTAATAGGAGCACAAGAATAATGGATTGAGGGTAAATGGCTCAAGACACACAAGGTGAACAGATACTCGACGTGGTGAAGAAGACCCTGGTGCAGTTCGACCTGCTCTGCAAAGATCTCGAAAGAGCCAAGAAACTTGCGGCCGGGGGGATATCCAAGGGAGAGATCTCAAAATTGCAAGCAGAGCTAGCGAAATGCCAGTCGGAGCGCCAAAAGCGCGAGGGTGAATTCGGAAAATGGGAAAATGCTTGCCGTGACTTGATCCAGAAAAATGCTGACAAGAACAAGAAAAAGATCCAGAAAATCTACAGCAAGCTCCAAGAAGAGGTTGCCGCGACGGCAGAGGTCGACAAGAAAGCCCAGGAAGTGCAGGTAAAACTGAACGAGCTCACGAAATTTGCCGAGGGTAGCATGCCGTCGCTCGAAGCACTGAAGAAACAATACACCACGACCTTCGAGATCATCCAAGGTTTCCGCCAAACTATCCCGGAAATCTATAACCGAGCAGAACGCGAAACGGGCATCTATTTCTTCACGATGCCGAAGTAATTCGCTTCTCACGTTTTTAATTCTATTTCCTCCTCGAAGCGGGCCCTCACGTTTTCGATAAGCAAGGCAATCTTGTAAAAATCAAGCCGCCAACCGGTTTCCTTGCTCGCATCGAACGCCATACCAAGCACTTGGTCGGGTACGCGCTTGAATTCGAGAAGGGAAACGAGTTCCATCAAATCTAGGACCGTTCCTTGTTCGAAACACGCCGGGTTGCACATAGCCTCGCCATCATGAAACACGAAAAATCCAGCAGGATATATTTTACATTCGAGCGGCTTGACATCGTGGATAGTGCATGTTTTTTCACATGATGAATAAAAAATGCAACTTTCCTCGTCGCTCTGCTGGATAATGGCTACATTCGGGTTGATTTGCAAAATTTTCTTGATGATGCCTTGTGACAACGTATCCCGGCACGCCAAGAATTCTCCTTTCGTCATGAACTGGAAATACTCCCGATCCGCGGGAAGCGTGATGAAGGGGAGCAAGAAATGCAGCTTTTTTTCGAGGTACACGTGGAGATCAGCCCAAGAAATGCCGATCTGGTAAGTCTCGCAACATTTTCCGCATTGATCGCAAGTAAACTTGATGGGTTGCTCGATCGTGATGGATGCCATGTCTTTCGCGACTGATTCGATGAGCGCGGATGGCTTTTCAACGAGTTTCTCGATCTCTACGAATATTTGAGTGCTCTTCATCGTGGATATCTTCCGGACGTAATCTTTCAGCTCATCCCACATGTGCGCATCCGTTCGGCTACTGAGATGGTTTTTTCGTATGCTTTCAAGGAGTGTTGCTATCTATCTCACCATCGCATCATTCGAGGAACCTTGGGAATATCATTAATAATTGTGCATCCCATAAGATCTCGTCTAATTGTCTGGTTTACTGATTTAAAAAGGTCTGGTTCACTGATTTAAAAAGGAAAGGATATCGATGACAGATGCAACTTCAAGCAGCCCAGTGCTGAAAGTACAAGAAGTGACACTTTTCAAGCACGGGGTGTCGTTCTTTACATTGAAAGGGAAGGTCAAGGGATCAACGACCATTTCCCTGGAATTCAAGAAAAACGAGATGAATGACGTCCTGAAATCGCTACTCGTGTTGGACATGAACGGTGGCTATGTATCATCCATTGCTTACGATGCCGATCAAGACATTGGTAAAATCCTTGAGAACGTGGCGGTGGACCTTGCGAGCAAAGGGAGTTTCACGAGCCTCGTCGAAAATTTCAAGGGTGCCAGCGCGCAGCTTGACTTGAACGGGAACGTCGTGATCACGGGCCGCGTCATGGGGATCCAGGATTACACGTCCCTGGTTGAACAACGCGAGTTTACAAGGCCATCTCTCGTGATTTTAGACACGAGCGGGAACATCGTCCAGGTAAAGTTTTCCGACATCAAGGGCTTGAAGCTTTCCGATCCCAAGCTGCAAGGTGATCTCGATTTTTACCTCGATACGATCATCGCTGGAAAAAAAACCGATGCCAAGCGTATCTTCATTCATTGCGAGGGGGAAGGAGTCGCTGAAAGGGAAATCCAGGCAAGTTACATCCTGGAAAGTCCCGTGTGGAAAACGAGCTATCGCATGTTGATGCCGGATGATCCGAAGGAAGAAAAGAGTTTCTTGAGTGGCTGGTGCCTCGTCGAAAACACCACGGAACAAGATTGGGATGATATCAACATTGCCATGGTCGCCGGCATGCCAGTCTCGTTCGTGTGTCCCATCTACCCGCCGACATACATAACTCGACCCGTCGTGCAACCGCCTAAAGCTGCCCAAATCGGCCCCGCTGCCATCGAGGACACCGTCGACAAGGAAATGGAATTCGATGAAGTTGAAGCGGGCGAGATGAAGAAAAAGGAATCAGGACGCAGGGCAGGTTTTGGTGGAGGTGCTCCAGGAGCACCGCCGATGTCACGTGCGATGACCGCACCACGGGCGGCCGCGCCAGCGCCCATGAAGGCCGGGATCAAGCAAGTGATGGAACAAACCAAGGCACAAGTGAGCACCAAGGACATGGGCGAGTTGTTCGAGTACCGGATTTCCAAGCCTGTCACGATCAAGCGAAAACAATCCGCGCTCGTTCCCATCGTCTCCCAGAATATCAAGGCAAAGCGTCTTCTCCTCTACGAGGAAGGCCAACACCCGAAGAACCCGATGGCATGTCTTGAAATCACGAATACCGCGGGCGTGACCCTGGAACAAGGCCCTGTAACCATTTTATCGCAAGATGCCCAGGGAAACGGTAACCTTGCTGGAGAAGCGATGCTTCCTTTCTTGAATCAAGAAGAAACCAGGATTTTGTCATACGCGCTCGAGCAAGGTGTCGTCGTTGACAAGGAGACTGAATCGAGCTCGGCCAGCGTGCATCGGGTGAAATTTGGTGGTGGATACTCGTATGAATATTACTTCCAGAATCGTAGCACGACCTACAAGGTGCAGAATAAAACCGAGAAAGAGCACGTGCTATACATCGATCATCCCAAGACCGCGGGTTACGAACTCTACGAGACGAAGCTTACACCCAAGGACACGCCGAATCACCACCGGTTCACGATAGATCTAACATCAAAACAAAACGTCAAGACCGTCGTGAACGAGCGATACGAGACGTATTCTTCGTATTACTTGTGGGATATGAACAAGAAAACCTTGCTTGAATACGTGCGGCGATACTTGGAGAAAAAATGGATCAAGCCCGACGAGGAATCGTTGCTTAACCAGATCGCCGAAATTCTCGAGAAACTCAACGACGTCAAGCAAGTGCTCTCCAAGCGCCAGACGGAGCTGAACGAAATCTTCCAGGAACAAGACCGGTTGCGGAGGAACCTGGGCAGCATGAGCAAGACCCCATCTCGATCAGAATCGGAACTCCGGGAGAAGTACGTGACAAAACTGGATGGCCAGGAAACGCGACTTGAAGAAATCCGTGCGGAGATCAAGGTGCTACAAGCACAAAGCGATGAATTGTCGTCGCAAGTCTCCAAACTGATGAATAACCTTGAAAATGTAGCGAAGGGTGCATGATACATGGCAGCAGAAGCATCGTCGAACAACGTGGTCGAGCGCCCTTCGATCAAGAAGGTCGTGCTGTTCAAGCACGGCATGGCATTCTATGCCATGAAATCCCAGGTCAAACAAAATGCCCTCCTAAGCCTGCAGTTCAAGGTTGACGAGATGGATGATATCTTGAAAAGCCTGTTCGTGGCAGATTTAAGCCAGAACGGATTCATCAGCAACATTTCTTACGATGCAGCCCAGGATATAGAACAAGTTTTGAAAAATATTTCGGTTAGCATTCCCGCATCCAAAAAATTGCTCGAAGACTTTCTCGCGAGCATGAAAGGTGCTCAAGTCCAGGTCTCATTAGCAGGAAAATCCATAGAAGGTTCGGTCATCGGGATCGAAGGCTCCGAAGAATTGAATGGCCAGATAGTGACCCAAGAACCACTGCTCTTGCTTCTGGAACGTTCGTCGAAAAGAATCGTCAAGTTGCGGTTTTCGGACATCAAATCATTCAAGTTGCTGAACGCTGGCTTGCAAAAAGATCTCGAATTCTTGCTCGACACGATCATCTCGAGAAAGCAGAAGGATGCCAAGAACCTGGTCATCCGGTGTGAATCTTCGAGTGATGCTACTGACACGAGGGAAATATACTTGAGTTATATCCAGGAATCACCCATCTGGAAAACATCGTACCGTCTCGTGCTGCCTGGCGAATCAAGTGGTGACAAGATCCCCGTGGGGAAAGCCTTGCTATCAGGATGGGGTCTTGTCGAAAACCAGAACCCGATTGATTGGATAGACGTGGATTTATCGCTCGTCGCGGGGATGCCGGTCACGTTCAGATACCCGATCTACTTGCCCCAATTCATCCAGCGGAAAGTCGTTCCCCTGCCGACAAAGACCTCCGTCGGGCCGGCCGCGATCGAGGACACGATAAGTTCCATGGAAGCGCAGAAACCCATGGATGGACTTTTCGCTACAGCGAGTGGCACCATCGGAAGAGTCCAAGCCCCCATAGCCGCAGCGGACAAAGGCTCGCGAGAAAAATTTGATGATACCTTCTACGCCATGAAAGATGCCATGCAAAAATCGATCTCCATGTCGGTCAAGGATATGGGCGAGCTCTTCGAATATCGCATCGAGAAACCGGTGAGCATCAAGCGGAACCAGAGCGCGCTCGTGCCGTTCATGCATCGCGAAGTGACTGCGAAAAAGGTGCTGCTCTACGACCGGTCTATTCACCCGGTAAATCCTATGGCGTGCGCCGAGATCACGAACACGTCCGACTACACGCTCGAGACGGGGCCGATCACGATATTGATCGAGAACAGTCTTGCCGGGGAGGCGATGTTGCCTTTTCTTAACAAGAATGACACGCGCATGCTCAATTACGCCCTCGAACAGGCCGTGGCGGTCTTCCTGGAAGAAAGCACGGAATACCAGCACGTGCACCGGGTCAACATCTGGGGGAATTACGTCTACGAGTATTACTACGAGGATCGCCACGTGACGTACACGATCAAGAACAAGGCAACGACCAAGAAAACCTTGTACCTTGATCACGAAAAGCTTTCCGGTTACCTGGTGCTCGATCCTCCAATAAAACCGAGCGAGACACCGAACCGGTGGCGATTCGTGCTTGATCTCGACCCGCAAAAAACGAAAACGTTCAAATTCACACTCCGGCGAGAGATTTCCAGCACCGTTTACATCTGGGACATAAATAATGATTGGATTTCGACCAAGCTCGCACTCTTCGTGAAAAATAAATACATCAACGAGAAAACGAAGAAAGTTCTGGAAGAAATTGCTGCTTTGAATGCGCAACGAGCCGAGCTCGACAAGCAGAAAAATGAACGGCTCGCCGAGCGGGAAGAACTCAACAAGGATCAAGAACGGTTGCGGGAGAACTTGAAAGTTCTTACGGACGATGACATGGAAAGCACGCTCAAGGAACGACTCGTGAAGAAACTCTCGATGCAAGAGAACCGGTACGAGGAAATCAAGAAGGAGATCGCCCTCATCGAGAAAAAGATAGAAGATAATAGCAAGAAAGTTGAAACGAAGTTTAAGAACATCGAGGTTTAATCTTTTTTTTCCTCTTGATTTTGATGGTTCATTAATCACGACGAGAAGAGCCAATCCATAAGCTGCTCGTCTGCTGCCACGTCGTGCTCGTTCAAGATCGAATACGGGTGTTTCGATGCAACGAAGCTAGTTATACCACGCAGTATCCTTCCCATCTCGTCTCGTGTCATGGAAAGATCACGTGGATCGCACGGAACGCCGATCTCCTTGAAAAAGGCTTTCAACCGTTCCGGAGCGATCGCAGCACGATTGCCTTGCATTTTTAACGAGAGAATCGTCATAAGCGCGATAATCTCACCGTGGACGAACTTCCGGCGGCACTCTTCCTCCGCGAAATAATACAAGAAATGCTCGGACCCTTCGACAGGTCTCCCGGAAAAGGACGCCCCGCACAGCGACAGCGCTTCCAGAAAGGTCTCGTACACGAGCAAGATGGACTCCCGGGAAAATTGCTTGTATGCACTGGCTTGGCCAATAATTTTTTCGACAAGCACTTTGAACGCTTCAACCCCGCGTGACGACACCTTCTCCCCGGTTTTTTCTCCCGATATTTTCCAATCCGTGATCGCCGAGCAAGCGGCGAGAATATCAGCGATTCCGCCAAGCGTGAGGGAGGGTGGAGCCTTTGCGATGAAAGTAGGATCGACGATCGTCGTCGTGGCATGCTTGGTCCCGGGAAAAAAGAGGGAACCATTTTTTCGGAGAGCAATCGCCATGTTTAACCACGAGGTCGTTGACAAGGCAGACGGAATTAGACACAATTTTCGTTTCGTCCGCATTGCAAGGTATTTCGACGCGTCCATAATGCGACCTGCCCCGATACCCACGATCCATGGTGTATGAATGCCCGAAATATGGGCATCGAGCGCTTCGACCTCGATCGGTGGATCGATGATGAGGGCCGAAGAATTCACGTTGATCACTGGCTTTATGCTCGCGAGGGGACTTTTCGAGGTCACGACCGTGATATCCGCGTGGTCGCGAAGCCAGGCTTCCGCCATACCATCATCCAGGATAACCGGCTTTGCCAGATAAAACCCGGCCAATCGTTTCATGATGGTGAACATCTTTACCCCGACTGAAGGTGTTATTCCCGTGGGTTTGTCCATTTCTTTCGTAGGAGATCGTCTACGCGGTAATGCGTGTCGATCCGCTGCTTGAAACTGGACGGCCCCACCTTATCTTTTATCACGAATTCTTTCCCGGTTTCTTCTTTTTCTGTATGGCCGCAATCCCTGCAATGATAGATGATGATACCGATGCTATAACGATTTGGGGGCGTGTCTTCGTAATCAACATTGACGCTCTTGCAATTTGGACAGATGGGCATAGACAATCCGGCCTCGAAATAGATGATCTTGACCAGTACTTTTTTTCTCGTTTCGCAGTGTATCCTTTCTTGTCAAAGCATTTGATTCTTTCTCGAGGCCGGAAATGTGTCAAAGGTTTAATCAAAAGCACGCGACTATTCCCTTGATGCCCGAGAAATCACCTTCCTCCCTTCCCATCTACAAGGCAAACACGATCTTGATCATCCCATTTTCCGAGCTCGGTACCAAGTCAGAAGCCAGCCGGAAGAAGATGATGGATCAATTGCTCACGAACATCAAGCATGTATTGAAAAACGTTTTTTTAGTTGAATGGGTGAAATTTCGGGTGCTCGACGAGCGCCTGGTGTTTTCATTCAAGGAAGAGGATATCCCAAAAGCATTGAATGCACTCCAACACGTCCCTGGCATCATGCGAATGCACCCGTGCGCCGAGATTCAAACCCGGATCGCTTCCATCGAAAAAAAAGTGCGGGAAATAGCATCGCGAGGCTACAAGATCGATCCCGAGCATACCGAGATCCGTGCCCTGTATTTCAAGGACAAGGTGCAAAAAACGAACATCATCGAACAAACCCGCAACTCCATTGCTGCCATCGCAAAAGAAGTGCCGAGCTCGATGCAAGTTCCGGGTACGTTCATGATAGAGATCCATCCCGATTTCTCGTATATATCGGCATCTCAACAAGATGGCTTGAATGGCCATCCAGTTGGCACCCAGAATCCGATCATTGCCGAGATCCTTGGCCGTCCAGGGGACCTATTGGCCTCTTTACTTGTCATCAAGCGAGGCATTGTGATCACGCCGGTATTCTTTTCTATCGGTGGCCTGGCTATCGATCAAGCTGTTTACACGGGCTTTCTCCAGCACGCGAAGCACACCATCGAGCTGTTTCACGGCTTTCCAGTGAAGAAGTTTTTTTTCGTGCCATTGGGAAAGGTCCTGTCAATTTTCTCCGAGTTAAACGCGGACGCGATGAAAAACCATCCATGCAGTTGTTGCATCCTCGCGCGGCGCTTGATCATGGATCATATCATGACGGAGCTCAAGATGGCACGATTCATCGTGCAAGGAACAAGTCCAGTTCCGACTGGCGAAAAAATTCTTAGCTGTCCTGTTGAGAAGCAATTAAATGACAGCTTGAACGTGAGCAGCTCCTTTCTCTTGAATCCGCTGATCTCGGGAGGGGATAGCATCCCAAAGATTTTCGTGCCATACCTTGATAAAGCCCACGCGATCATTCCAAACACCCGGTGGTACACGTGGGATTTCTGCAAGCTGCGCAGCGGGGAAGCAGATCTCGCGATGGATCCGGCCCAATTGGAGGTCATCATCGAGCTCTTGAAAACGAAAATCTTGAATGAAAGTGCAAAATTTATCCATCTAATAACAGATAATGATAATTTCGTCAATTTATTGCAAGAAAAATGATCCGACTCCCAAAAAAAAAGAGCGACTCTTACCCCGGGTGAAAAATTAGGGGGTTTTTCGACGGATTGCACCAAGGGCAAGATGCTCGGTTCGATTTCATCCCCAAGTATATATATAGTCATAGACAATTCAAAAAAAAATGGATGATTGAGCCATCAAATCGGGAATATACCGATTTGATCCAAGCCCGTGGTTTCTGGTAACCCTTGTATGATGTTGTAGCACTGGATGGCGTTACCAGCCGCGCCCTTCACGAGATTGTCGAGAGCTGTCACGATAACCAGCCGGTCCGACAAGGGATCCACTTCAAATCCGATATCGCAATAATTCGTGCCAACGATGGTCTTTGGATCGGGGAGCCGAAACACGCCCGCTTGCTTCTTGACGAACCGCAAGAAAGGATTGTCCTTGATGAACTCCCTGAAGGCCTTGTAGATCGGTTTCTCGTCCTCCGGTTTCTGCTTGAAGAACACGTGAATCGTGGACAGGATGCCACGCACCATGTCCACGGCATGAGCAGAAAATGAGACTTTCATGATCTCCTTGTCGGCGTTATCAAAATGCGGGGCTATGGTTTCCTCGATTTCCGCGGTGTGCCGGTGGCCTGTTAACCCATAAGGCCGAACGACGTTAGCGCGAACCGGGTGGTGATCGGCCTCGGACGGAGAAGATCCGGCTCCGGTCGAACCCGTTTTGGAGTCGACGATGATCGGGAAAGGCTTGATCAGGCCGGCCTTGACGACCGGAAGTAACCCGTAGATTGCCGAAGAAGCATGGCACCCCGGCACTGCAATGATGCGTGCAGTCTTGATCTTTTCCTTGTTCACCTCGGGCATTCCATAAACGGCATCGTTGCACAAACTTGGACAAGAATGTTGCCCGTAGAAATATTCATACGCCTTAAGATTTTTCAGCCGGAAATCCGCGCTCAGATCGATTATCCGGACGCCCTTTTCGAGCAGCCCGGGAACAAGGGTTTGCGATTCGCCGTGTGGCGTTGCCAGGAAAACGACGTCCACATCTTTCGTGACGAGATCGATGTTCGGCATCACGTATTTCAAACTTGTAAGCCCGTCGAGATTCGGATTAACCACGGTAACTGGCTTCCCGGTCAATTTTCTCGATGTCACGTATTTGATCTCTGTTTGAGGATGTTTCAGCAACAAGCGCATCAATTCACCGCCTGCATAACCGGAACCACCAATAATAGCTACCCGCATGAGTGTTTCACGCTACCTATTGCTTCATAGAACGAATCGACTCTGTTATTTCAGTAAATTAAAAAACGATTTTTAACTTATCGAAAAGTCGCGGGAATTTCTCGACTAACCGGGTTACATTAATATTTTCAAATGAAGTGGAAGGATTAATATTGCTGCGGCAATGTAGCGTAATAAACCATCCATTTTCCGATGGACATGAACGACTCTTCAACGTTCGTTGCATTCTTTGAAGAAACAAATGCAGCACCGATGCATCCGGCGTCGGTAGCATACTGCGCCGCGAGCTCGTACGGTACCTGGTGTCCTGGCAGATCATATTTCGTTCCCACGAGAAGGATAGGAACCGATGCCGCTTCCTTGCGAATGATCGTGATCCATTCCGGCAATTGCTTGAAGGTCTCGTAATCGGTGATGTCGAAACAAACGAGAGCACCTGATGCACCTCTGCAATAATCACCAAGCAAGAACCTGAAACGCTCCTCGCCCGCAAAGTCCCATATCTGCAATTTAATGCTAACACCATTCTCGAACGTGATATCCTTGATGCTGAAGGCTGCTCCAATGGTCATTTTATGGTCGGTGATGAACGTGTTCGTGCAAAACCGCTGTACCAGGGCCGTTTTGCCTACACCGCCTGCGCCGGCGACGATGAGCTTAAAAATCCACGATGCCACAGTCATGAGCGAATCAGCCATTTGAATAAGGGAAAGCGTCTCGGATTTTGCCTGGACTCTTGAAGTCGCGCAATAGCTAGTAACTTCATTAAACAATAATGTATAATGAGATTTAAGGATTTAAATGTTTAATTACATGGTTTGGAAGGGGGATCGGACACGGAAAGGTCTAGTTGCTAGTCGTGGGGGGCTTTGGCTTTTTGGTGATGAGCGAGGTCTCTTGAATTCGCTGCCTCAATAGTCCTCGTACTCACTGTCCTCGTCACCTTCGTCGTCTTCGTCGTAGAATTCGTCGTCGAATTCACCGTGAAATCGATGCTTCGGCGATTCCCATTGAAATCGCAATTCCTCCATGGTCTTCATGTCACGCAGCCCCTTCAGGATATCGGGCTGGAATTGCAGATTTGGGTGGCCCACGATCTCCACGACGCGCAGCCGGGGCAAGCGGGTGATCGACGCGGGCAACGACTTCAATTTACCGTCAAGAATGTAGAGTTCCTCCAGCTCGGCCAAGTCGCCGATACTATCGGGGAGAGTTTCGAACTGGTCATGATCAAGAATGAGTACACGCAAATGGCGAAGGCGACTAATCCATTCCGGGATCTCCGTGATATCCGCATTAAAGATATCCAAAATTTGCAGATTGGTGAAGTAACGAATGAATGGTACAACATGTTGCCAAGCCCCGGCCGGAACGCACAGTTCAACCACGTGTCCCTTATCTATGGCGAATCCCGTTTTCATCAAATGTTTCTTTCGCTGTGGGAGGACAAAACCAGGTTTTTGGTTAAGGAACTGAAATTTGACTTCCTCGCGTCCTAACTCGATCTTTCCAAGAGCCTCGGCTTCGGAAGCCATCAAGGGCGTTCCTTGGAATTTGACGAGTCCTTCGCTCATATAAATCGACTTCCGCGATTCATGGAAAAAATAAAAAAAGGGAGATATAAACCTTTGCACTCCCGCAGACCACTCACCGTAGCAACCAGGAAAGATCCGGCACCTCGTCTTCATTGGCATTTGGATCGCCAGGCTTCACGGCGCCAGGTCGTATTGCTACATGCTGCAAGGTATCAAGATAATTACTCAACGACGTGCAAGGCAATGTCGTCGTAGGGTTGACATTCCCTACGAATGTCTGCTCGCGTATGCAGCCCGCATCTTGAATTGCGTGGTCATATCTTGCGATCGATTCAAAGATCACCGTATAGCAGACGACTTGCGTCGCCGCATCGTGCCAGTCGTTTTTATCGGGGATCAAGTCATCTTCTCCCGAAAACTTACCGAGTTCGTGGCACCAGCTCATGGTTCAACAATCATCTCTCGAACAATCAGCACGTGACCATCATGGTCCTAAACAAGATAAAGATTATGAGAAATTCATTGTGAACGAGGATGATATCCAGCGTTTGCGTTTGGTTTGCGTTTAGACCGAAACTAGAAGTCGCGATGTACATCGCTGAGACTTGGGAGATCGCTGATCCTTGGAAGGTATTCCCTAGCGAGGATGAGACGGATGAGTTCCGCGTGTGCCGAGCGATATCCGGCTGCATCGAAAAGATGCTTTTCTTCCTCGTCCCACGCGGTCGGTTTTATTTTGAGAAGCCAACCTTTATCGTATGGATCCTTGTTGAGGATATCTGCCCCCTCTTCACCTCGTTCGAGAAGTAATGGATTATATTCAACGATGCTACCAGATATGGGCGATATATAATTACCAAATAGTTTATCTTCTCCGCCCTTCACTCGCATCACCGCGGTGAATCGCATCGTCTTTTCACCGATGATGTGATAGCGAGATCCCGCTCTTATTGATATATCCGTGATCTTGCCAATGATATACAAGGCAAGGTCAGTGAGGCCAACCGTCGCGATACCAGCGTCCAGCTTGATCCAAGAATGTGAACGGGAGTAGAGCAACCCATCCGGGATGATGATCTCCTCGGGGGCCGTGTAGTGGCGATGTTCATCATCATAGAGGTCGTTCGCGTCCTCATCCGCAGCCTCACGAATGGCCGCGAAGTGCTTGACCTCGTCCTCGCCCTCGTCCTCGCTAAAGAGAGGCTCGTACTCTTGCTCTCGTCGTGATACCAGGACACCCGTCTGGAATCCATGAAGGAGGATCTCCCCAGTTGCGTCCTTCTCGGCGCCTATCTTGAAGTGCGTGCAGTTAAACATGCTCGTTCCAGGTAGCATGGTCAATTGAGGCGAGGTAATCTCTTTATTTGTAATATCCGAATAATCTCGGATGAAGATCTCAGTGCCTGAAAGCACCGAAATCTCGATAGAACATACCTCGCCCACTACCAGCTCGCGTACCTTGTAATAATCGATCTCGGAGCAGCGTACCGACACCGTCGTACCCTCGATCTTGATGAATAGCGGGTTGGCGGGAGAGAAGGTCGATTGATACATTGTGAGATAGAAATTACCGCCTAATATCGGCCGCGTTATCGAGAAGATAAATGTTGCCCCGTAGGAGTAAAATGGGGTCATGCCGAAATGATACGAGACCTCTGCTTTGCGCGTGGTCGCAACAATCTTGGAAAACCGTGCCAGTTTTGGCACATGGCCCCCCAGATCCTTGGGTCCGGCGACGATATCGAAGATGAACCCTTCCCCGACTCGTGACCAATGAAGCGTGAACAGGTCGTCCTTGATCGCCATGCCTGGTCGAAATCCCTTCAAGGACATACGATGTGTGGCTAAGATATGATGTGACATGGCTTTCCATCCCTAATAGCTTTCCAACTAAGGGATTAAAAAGATGCATCCAGGGCCCCGCATCCATGGTTACATGACCAATTTTTTTATTGTCCTTTCGCCTTCTGATACCCCTTCGATAGTGCCCAGCCCGGCACGAGCACCGCGGCCGCGCACGCCACAACGCTCCAGCCTTCGGCCAGTGGCGGCACGACCCACCACCACGCCAGCCCGCCTGCCAGCATGCCGAGCAGTGCCATGCAAAATTGCCCTGGATACTTCCGAGCAGTCGCCAGCATGTTCGCGCAGTCGGGAATGGACGGCCGCGCCGTCGATGCGACCGAGAACGCCAGCACCAGCAGCAGGAGCGTGCACGCGGGATCCGCCCCCGATACCTGCACCGCCGACACGCCATGCACGATGAGGCGGAGCCACAGCAAGCCACCGACGAGCGGCGCGAACGCAATGACGATCGCAGCGAACGCGCTCTGCACTTCACCATGATGCACGCACCCGTTGAGCTGGCCGAATTTGCCGCCGATCCATTCCACTTGCAAGAACGACACCTCGTGTATTTTAACGCGGAAGATAACACACACGATAGCATGAGCCAGCTCGTGCGCTATGATGCCCGCGATGCCGAGCGCCGCGCACGCCTTGCCGAAGCCGGCCGCCTTGGCGATCTCGTACGCGACCATGCAGCCGATGATCAGCAGGAAGAGACCTCCGATCATGCCGTGTTCCCGCGATGGCGATTTAAAAGCGGAAAAAGCAGTTGCGAAGTCGCTGAAGACCTCTCTAATTGACTGACTAAGTTATGTTGAGATGACAATCGGGTTATGAAAGACGGGAATGAGTTACGATTAACGGAGATGAGCCTGCTGCACGGTTCTTCGGCATGACAAAAACTTTCTTTTTAAAACAGGTATTTCCAAGATGCCGAGCATCAGCGCGTCCGTCATGGCCTCGGGATCCACGTCGATCTCCCGCTTCACGTAGACCACGCCCGCCGCGTCCAGCATAGCTGCCAGCGCCTTGCACCTGGCGCAAGTGGTCGTGGCGAATAGCTCGATGGCTTCGCTTGTCACGGTTCCTCACCTTCTATTGCATCGTGCTTGGCGGCACACCGCTTGATCAAGGCTGGTTTTCCGGGTTCCTCGGTCTTCTTCGCCTTGGCCGTCGCCACGTCAGCCGCTTCCGATATGGGGATCTTGAGCTTCGAGCCGCATAATCCGCCAAGGGCAGCGGACATGATATCGAGCAGCAGCGCACGCCAAAAAACCGTATCATTATTGCACGTGCAAATCGTGAGCTTCGCGATTTAATTACATGATTTGAAAGGAGACAATGGCGCAAAAAAGACATTTGAATAACATTTTTTAGTCTTGAAATATGATATAATTTAAGGTAAGTATCTAAGTATTGGTGATAGAATAGATGAGTTCGATAGTGTATTTCTGCGCGAACCGGAAATGCGGCAAGGAAATCTCGCCGGCGGACCTTGAATCGTTACCGGGTGTCAAGTGCCCCCATTGTGGTGGGAGAATTTTATACAAAGCTCGTCCGAAGGTCGTAAAAAAGGTAAAAGCAATTTGAAACCGAATCAAATCTAGCATATCTATTAATTTCCACTTAATTTTTGTATTTTAAAGAGATAAATCACCGCGTGGCACGAATATAACCCGGTGCAAAAGCATCGACCTGAAGCTTGTAAAACTCAAGATAGAATCAGCTGAAAGTATTAATTAGTTGCTCGGTAATCAATTCACTCCGATGCAGGCTTCCACATCCCCGACATTTTTTTTCGCTCGATTTCCTCGTGCATCTTTTGCAAATATTTATACACGGTGGTGTGGTTCTTGCCGGTCAATAACATGTTAATCGCTTCACGCGCTGCTTTCATTTCCTCATACTTGCCGATGATAGCGATCGTGTTCCCGAAGATGGAGATGTTTACC
>JAUQYW010000153.1 GCA_030587525.1 Candidatus Sigynarchaeota archaeon
CCAAACCTCGCAAGAAATCGAGAGACACGATGCGCTTCATGGTTGATGTGAATCACGATGCCCTAGATAAAGGTTTGGCAATTGCTCAATAACCACGTTCTATCCAGATTATTACCAGCAGTGCGGATACCGAGAACCTCGTGAGAAATTGTTTCGTTCTCCTTTTCAAATCCTCTTGTTGATCAAAATGTTGATTATATCACGGTACTTTTCCGAAATTGTTATAGAACTTAATTCACGCGCATCATTAATACCTGTAAAAATTCCTTCATTGATCAAGGTTTTCACTTTCCGGATCAACGTGGAACGAGGCAGATTGACCACGGTTAATAATTGCGTGAACGATATACCTGGATTCGTCAAAATCGCTCTAAAGATATCGGGAGCGCTTTGCTTGTGCATGTAATAATGCACGATTTCATGGCCATGATCCACGCTAGCATCAAAATAAATCGTGTTATTGCCGATTCGTGTAGAGCGGATCAAGGAAAATTCCTCCAGCATGTGGAGATGCCAGTTTGCAGTACGGGAATCGATGTTCATTCGGGTCATGATCTTGTATAAGTAAATGCCAGGATCAGCCCGGATGAGGTAGTATATTGCTGCTCGGTTCTCATTTTCCAACAAATTTTCACGCGTGATGGCCTTTCCATCGAGTAATATCTTTTTAGTGAGTAAATTAGTGATCGCTATTTCAATCTTGTTGTGGTCTACATCTTTCATCGTTCGAGTACATTCAGCATATAATGCCTTAGTACTAAGAAGATAATGGCGCGATATCATTTGTTTAGCAATAAGTAGGATAGATTGCTCGAGACTATCGAGTTTAGCAGCCGTATTATCGTTTCCAGATAATTGCATGCAATCAACGCCATCATAGCTGATTCGATTAAGATTGTTTCGAAAGGTTCAGTATCCCCTCAATTTTCAAGACAAAAAATATAAAAGATGGAAAATGGTTTTTTTGAAGGTTAAAAGATAACGATGCTTAATAATTTTCGATGGAACTAGAAATTCTCATCGAAACGCTCGTTTTCCTTGAATATCTGCTCTAAATACCCTAATCTTTTTTCTGGCGGGATATTTTTTAACCGGCCGACAACTTCCTCATAGATTTCAGGAGATAATTGCATGCTTTGTAACTTTTGAAGCAATTCAGGCTCAAAAATCGTCACGATTTTCTCTTGGATGATATCCGTGGAAACCGTTTGAATTTTTTCAGTATCGGGGTTTTGTGATGTGGTTTTTCCCGATTTACCACTGATCTTGCTCGCGATCAATTGTTCGAGGTTCTTCTTTTCGGTTTCATATTTCCCAATTATACCGAGATATTCTTGGCGTGTAATTTTTCCTTCCTTGAACTCACGATCTTTATTCTCGATCAATTTCGACAGATCATCCAAGGAGAACCGGTCAATTTCTAATTCCAGGCGTATATCTTCTGAAATGAGTGGTTTTTGGCAATACAAGCATGACTCGTCGTTTATCATGAGATGCTCGGCGCAAGCATGGTGGTACTTTGCGTTCTTGCATACGGGGCAAATAAACACGTCGCCTGCAAGTTCTTGCTTGCATATAAGGCAGCGATCCACGCTCGTGTCGACCGTGTCATATGCGCCAAGCGAGGGACTCTCGATCCTTCTTCGGAATTGCGACCCGAAGAAGACATCCGATTGCAGACCTGATCGCGAATGAAACACCCGCAAGGTGCGGGATTGCGGCAACTTGCAGATCGAAGGCTTTGTTACAGCCCTCTCCTTCGCTACAAGCGCTTGCTTCGCCTTGATCGCGACTTGTTTCTTGTATCTGACTGCTCCCGCCACCGCCACGAAGCCGGCAACAGCGACCAGCATGAAAACGATGATTATATCAAATCCATTTCCGGGCACCACGACAGGTAATTGAACTGATGAATCGTATCCTTCTGCGATCACGCGCAAGGTCAAGATAATATTTTCGCTTGGATCGGTCACGTAAATTTGGAACGTGAATGTTCGTTTGCCACCGGGGCTGATCTGGCTATTTCCAGCCTTGAATATCGGATCGCTCGTGATGTGGCCGTTCGCAGGGTCCATGGACACAAAAATCGTGAGTCCGGCCAGCGTTACCAAACCAGTGTTTTCCACCTTCATCTTCACGAGATATATATTGTCGGCTTTTGGATCGCCCTCAAGCATTATTGTCACTTCTGCCCCCGTGATGTTCTGGATTCGTATCGTGAACCAAATGACCGGAGAAAAGAATGTTTGGTTCATCATGTCCACGACAACGAGCTGGATGCGATGCGGGTAGTTATAGAAGGATGAACTATTTACATATGATGAGGTGTTTAACGCTGTATCCGTTCCGGGGATTGTCCATGTCCCATCGAGCCGATAGGTGATACTCGATGCCGTCCTATTCTGGCTGTATGAAAGCGGGATGATGAATTGATTCGTGTAGGTGGTATTCATGGGGTTGACCACCCGGATGGTGTAAGTTGAGAATGGAGTTGCACTCGTTTCCGTGGCGTTCGAACCGTTGCCCTGGCTGTTCACCGCGCAGACCTTGAAGTAATAGACTTGCCCGTTCGTTAAACCCGTCGCCGTGTACGTTAACACGGTACCAAAGCTCGCGAGTAGCGTTTCACAGCCCGATGCCGTCCCGCTATACACATTATAACCCGTGATCGCTGATCCACCATTGCTTACCGGCGCCGCCCAGTTCAGCACGACTTGGGCGTTCCCGGCCGTTGCCGAGAAGGATTGCGGCGCGCTTGGTACGGTGGCCGGCGTCGCGCTTGCCATGTTTGATTGGATACCCCAACCAGCTGCATTCAACGCCTCGACTTTGTAATAATAGGTCTGGCCATTCGTCAAATTAGTCACCGTGTACGTCGTAACATTGCCTACTAACGTTACTACCGTTTCTGGAGCCAGGGGGTTGAAACCTGCTGGTACCATGCTCTGGAGGATATGATAATTCGTGATAAGCGAGCCTCCATTGTTGGCGGGCGCAAGCCAGTTGAGAACGATAAACCCATTCCCCGGTGTTGCCACGAGGTTCTGCGGTGCTGATGCAATCGTACATGGTGTCGCGCTCTCTTCTGTCGAATTTACACCCGCGCCGTTGACATTCACTGCCGCAACCTTGTAATAATACTGTTGGCCGTTCGTCAGACCCGTATTCGTGTACGTTAAGACAACGCCGAGACCGATGAGGAGCGTCTCGCTGCCCGATGTCAAGCCGCGGTACACGTTGTAGCCCGTGATCACCGAGCCACCATTGCTCGCCGGCGTCGTCCAGTTGAGCACGACTTGGCTATTCCCTGCTGTTGTTGATAAGGATTGCGGTGCGCTTGGCGTGCCAGATCCAGCACCAATTTCGATCGATCGAGGTCCTTCCCCAAATGCATTCATGGCCGAGACCTGGAAATAATAGACCTGACCATCGTGCAAGTTCGTGACCGTGCAGGTAAGCACGGCCCCGACCGTCGTGTTCAAGGTCTCGCCGCCCGGCGCCGTTCCGACGTAGACGCTATAATTCGTGATCGCCGAGCTTCCATCGCTCGCCGGCGCCGTCCAGTTCAGCACGACTTGATTGCTCCCCGGTATCGCCGTTAACGTCTGCGGCGCGCTTGGCGGGCCTTCAATTGTAACGTTCAAGTTGTTCGAACCAGAATTACCGCTTAACGCTCGGGAGCTAATTTCCTCGAATCCAATCCACGTTGCGCTAATCGTGACGGGATCTCGTGCTTCTGCGCCGCCGGCTACCGAGATTAAAAACTTGATAAATCCCGTACCCCCGGCTAGGATGCTGATTGACCCTGACATGTTTGCAGACAAGTACCCGTAACCACCAAATGTGGGTATTGCAGCCACGTTGATCGCGGTGGCACCCCCGGTATTTATAAAATTTATTTTAATGATGAACGTTTGGCCACGTTGATAGGTACCATTTCCGGTTAAGGCCGTGATATTCGTTATCGCCAGCGCCGCTTGCGCCTTGATGGTCACGTTCAACGCAGCGCTCGGTCCAGCACTCAATGCACGTGCCGTGATTTCTTCGCTTCCAGAGACCGTTGCCGTGATTGACAACGACTGGCTCGCCACCCCTGCAGCGATCGTGATCTGGAAATTGATGTATCCCGTGCCCAGGATCGTCTTCGACGCCGATGCGTTTGACGTGACCCCTGCCACCAGCCCGCCCAGCGTCGCCGTGACCGTCAATGCCTTCGCATTCGTCGCGGGGTTGTTCGTTAGCGAAACGCGCAAGACAAGGGTCGTGCCCGCCACGTAAGTTCCGTTTCCTGTCTGGAACGTTGGAGCGCCTGTGATCGCCAGCGCCGCCTGCGCTTTAATCGCGACGACTAGGTTACTCGTCAACGGACCCAATGCCCGGCTCGTGATTTCCTCCGTACCGGCTACTGTCGTCGTGATCGTGACCGTTGGTTGGCTTGGTGCACCTGCAGCGATCGTGATCAAGAAGTCGATGTATCCATTTCCGCTGATTGTCTTCGAAGCAGATGCATTTGAGGATATGCCGGTTGCACCTCCAAACGTTAACGGTGCGGTCACCGTGAGTGCCTTCGCCGACGTCGCCGGGTTACTCAACGATACGCGCACCCTGAGCGTCGTGCCAGCGACATACGTCTGATTACCCGTGCACCATGTGAAAATCGTGATCGCCAGCGCGGCCTGTGCCTTGATAGTAATGCCCAATCCGCTGCTTGGTCCAGCGCTCAGTACCCGTGCAGAGATTTCCTCGGTGCCAGCGACCGTCGCCGTGATCGACAACGACTGGCTCGCCGTCCCGGCCGCGATCGTGATCAAGAAGTCGATGTATCCGGCTCCGCTGATCGTCTTCGACGCCGACGCGTTTGCAGTAACTCCAGCCACCAGGCCGCTCAACGTCGCCGTGACCGTCACTGCCTTCGCCGACGTTGCCGGGTTGTTTAATGAAACCCGTACCACGAACGTCGTGCCCGCCACGTACGTGCCGTTACCTGTCCTGAAAGTGGGTGCGCCTGTAATCGTCAACGCTGCTTGCGCCTTGATGGTGATGTTCAACGCGGCGCTCGGTCCTGCACTCAATGCACGTGCCGTGATTTCCTCGGTGCCAGCGACCGTCGCCGTGATCGACAACGACTGGCTCGCCGTCCCGGCCGCGATCGTGATCAAGAAGTCGATGTATCCGGCTCCGCTGATCGTCTTCGACGCCGACGCGTTTGCAGTAACTCCAGCCACCAGGCC
>JAUQYW010000154.1 GCA_030587525.1 Candidatus Sigynarchaeota archaeon
AATATCTTTCACCATCCCAGGGGAAGCTCACTTCTGAAAACACTCTCTGAGGTGGGGTATTCTTTTTGAGAGAGTTTAGATGAATGAAAATGAAAATTGAAAAAAAACTAATGCCAATTAATTGGCTTTTCCCCCATCTCGCTTTTTCGGTTGACACCCCGCCAGGTAGTATTATAACACGTCGTGGCATGGTAATCACCTAAAAAGATAAGAAAAAGGTATTGAGTTCTAAGTAGGTATCAAACCAAGGATGTCATAATATCAAATATCCTTCATCTCTTCGAATGGCACAATAAAGTACCATTGGAAGACCGTTGAAATATGAAGTCGTGATTGAAGAATATGGAAAACAGGGCTGGTATCCAGGTAGGCGTGACCGGTAAAACGAGAAAAAATTACGCGCTCGGCATAATTTCTACGATTCTCGGAGGCTTAGTAATTATAGGTGCCATCTACGTCTTCGTGTATTATTCTAATGCTCCCCCGGGATTCAATTGCTATTGGTATTACGATCTTATGCTGATCAGCGTATTTCCATTTCCTGGCAGTATCATAACGGGGATTCTTGGCATTTTCGGGAAAAAATCGAAAAAGATTGCACTGGTGGGCCTCGTGGTGGCAATCGTGGCACTGTTCATGCTCATAGCTGTAGCTCTGTATTTTCTACCACGAGTGCCCATGTGTGGTTTATGAAGATGAAAATTATTTTCATTATTGTTTATCGCCTTTGTCTATTTTTGAGTTCCAGGGTAATGAATACAGCAACCAGGAAGTATTCACGAGCGAGGCGGTCAACGACTACCTCCGCAGGTATATCAGCGAGAAATAACGATTGACTTAGAGCTCCAGCTGCCATACGACCGCGATCCCGCGGTAACAAACAGCCCGGCATTTCTCGCTAGCGAGACGCATCCTTTAAGAATGAATCCGCATTTTATTGTTTATCGCTGGTTCGACCGATGCCGGCTAAATCAACAGTTTAAAGGCGCCTTGGATGCAATTCACCCCGAACGAAAACGACCTCATCTCCGACCAGGAATGGAGCATCGAAACCATCAACAAGGTGCTCGATCTCGGCGCGGACATAAAAAAAATCCCGCAGAAATACTACACGGCACTCGATCGCAAGTCCATCTGCTTGTATTTCTTCAACCCATCCTTGAGGACGAGAAATTCCTTCGAGGTTGGAATCAACCAGATGGGCGGGCATGGCGTGTTCGTCGACTCGAAAACATCGTGGCTGGGACAAGATTCGGAAAGCGTGAAGGACACCGCAGCCGTGCTCTCGCGGTATTTTGACCTGATCGCGATCCGCATGTTCCCGAACGCGGTGGATTGGGTTCCCGAGAAATCCAACGAGTTGCTCCGGGAATTCGCGAAATGGTCCCGGGTGCCCGTTATCAATATGGAGGATGATATGTTCCATCCTTGCCAAGCCCTCGCCGACGCATTCACGATCAAGGAAAGAACGGGCAAGTTCAAGGGAACGAAGATCACGATCACGTGGGCATACCACCCGAAGCCGTTACCCATGGCCGTGCCGAATTCGGCACTCCTCATCGCTACCAGGCTCGGCATGGACGTGACCTTCGCGCGTCCTGACGAGAATTTCGACTTGCCGGACCTTATCATGGAAACGGCCAAGGACAATGCCAAAAAATCGGGCGGAAAACTCACGATCGCCACGGATATGAAAGGTGGATGCGACGGTGCCGATTTCGTGTACTTGAAATCGTGGGGTGCCAAGAAATTCTACGGCGACGCGCAAGCGGAGAAAAAACTCCGCATGAAGTACCGGGGCGAGGATGGTACCGCGTGGCAGCTCACGCCCGATAAGATGGCCGCGGCGAAACCCACGGGCAAGTTCATGCATTGCTTGCCAGTGCGGCGCAACGTCGAGGTTGCCGATGCGGTGATCGACGACGAGCAACGATCGATCGTCTATGACGAGGCAGAGAACCGCCTGCACGTGCAAAAAGCGATCATGAAGGTCCTCGCCGAAAAGGGTATCAAGAAACAAGGCAAATGAAAAAGTTTTTCGGTTTAGGCTTGCGTTTCAAGCCTCGCGAGAGCTGAAAAATATCTTTATCATCTTTCCCTCAGGCACGTCCTCGTCGATGACGTTTTCTGGCTGGAAATCATACGGGCGGGTGAAATATTTCTGGATGAGGGGACCGAGCAATCGCAAGCCAGTGAGGATGAGTTGGGTCATGACAACGAGGGGTTTCACGGATTGGATATTGTATTTCTTGAGCATATCCTCGATGAATTGCACCTCGTTTTTCGTGAAGAGATAGTGGAATTTCGCGTTGAAATCCACGTCGGAACGCGTGTTCGGCTCCAGGACGTTCAGCCGTTTCGGATCGAAGGAGAGCATCTTGTAAAACCAGTTCGTGAAGAAATACTCGTAGTGATCCTTGATGCACTTGGCGATCTGGTTCTTGTTGTATTTGCTCCAAAAGCCCCCGAACACGCGCACGAACGCCGGGAAGGCCTTGTATTTTCGCGTGATCTCCTGTATCAAGCCAGTCCTGAATGGCGACCCCGATTTTATTTCCCCCTTCTTTTGTTGTTCGATCGGAGGAACCAGGAACAATTTAAACTTGGTGATGTCTTTCGGCGGAACCAGGACGTCTCCAAATGTCTTGAACTGCGTCTCCTTGGCCAAGCGTTCGATCATCGCTGTAAAAAGGGTGTTTCCAACCAACTTTCAACACGTCGTGGCGTTGCTGCTAACTTTATTTCAATCAAGGTCCCTATTCTAAATTAATGAATGAATTATGTTCATTTATAGCAATGTGATACGTGGATATCGATGATTTTTGTCGGCATGATCGATCTCCGCGAAACCTTCGAAAATTCACTTGATGGATGATGGCGCGCACTGCACTGATAATGTCCGATGCGTTCAAGGCCTATAATTTCGGCAAGCAGCACCCTCTCAAGCCAGAGCGAGTTTTACTTACCTGGGAGCTCATCAAAGGCTTGCACCTCCACGAGAACCCGAATTGCGTCGTCATGGAGCCGCGGCTAGCGACCGAGGAGGAGCTTGAACTGTTTCACGACAAGGAATACATCAATTTTGTGAAAAAAGTGTCCGCGGCCCTGGAGAAAGGGCCTTTGCCCGAGGATTTGGAAATCGGCGGGCTAAAATACAATCTGGGACCAGGAGATAACCCCGTTTTCCCCAAGATGCACGAGGGCAGCTCCATCGTCGTCGGCGGAACCATCGTGGCGGTGGACGCTGTTTACGACGGCGTCGTGGAAAATGCGTTCCAGGCAGGCGGGGGGTTGCACCATGCCCAGGCTGACAAGGCATCGGGGTTCTGCATCTACAACGATTCGGTCATCGCGATCAAGCACCTCTTGCAAAAACATCCCAGGGAGAATCTGAAGGTCTTGTACATCGATGTTGATGCGCACCACGCCGACGGCGTCCAGAGCGCATTTTACACGGATACGGACAACGTCTTGACCATTTCGCTGCACGAGTCTGGGAAATTCTTGTTCCCCGGCACTGGATTTATCGAGGAGAAAGGCATTGGCATACACGAGGGCTACGCGGTCAACATCCCGCTCTTGCCTTACACCTACGACGACTTGTACCTCGACATCTTCGACGACGTCGTTCCCAGGATCGTGAAAGCATTTCAACCTGACCTGATCGTGAGCCAGAACGGTGTCGACACCCACTGCACCGACCCTCTCGCGCAACTTGGCCTCACCACGAAAGGCCAACGGGAGATTTTCAAGCACATCCACGAACTCGCCAAGAAATACTGCAAGGGAAAGCTGGTGGCAGTCGGGGGGGGCGGGTACAACATCGCGGTCGTGCCGCGCTCGTGGACCATGCTCTTCGCCGACCTCCTGGGCGTGCTTGACCAGCTGCCTGCCACGATCCCGGCGGATCTCCTGCAAAAACTGAACGCGGGGCGTGATACCGACCTCATTCCCGAATACTTTATCGATCCCGGGCCGTCCGACGAGATCAAGATGCGGATGAACGATTTCAAGTTCCTGGACGAGTTCGAACTGTACGGTCAAGAAATGAGATACCGGGTCAACAACCAGATCTTGCCGCTTATCGAGAAACACGAAGCGGCCAGACACGCGCAGATTGCTCCAAAAACAATGGTGAAGAAGGCGGAAAAGTCAGCCAAGCAGAAATGACCTTCAACAGTTTCGAAATAATTTTATTCGATGACCACAATATTCATTATTAATTCCGACCAAATACGACGTGAATGCAATGGTGAAAATTTTACTGCCAGAATTCCTCGCTCCGGAATGTAAAAAATGCAAGAAGGCTGTCATTACCGAGTTTAATGCCCCGGATTTGAAGATGAACAAGCCAGAAGTCGAGGTCCCGTTCAGGATTCATATGGACAAGTACAAGCTGGACGCGACGAAGTTCAAATTGATCGATTACAAGTCGACGAAGATTTCTGGGAAATGCAACAGTTGCGGGAATGTGACGGATGCAAATCTCCTTTTCGACGATGATGGCCGCAGCTTCGGCATCTTCACGTCGCGCATCGAGGACCGGTACCTTTTCCAGCATTCTGCTGGGATTAAAGACAAGGAAAGGTACCGAAAGGACTTGTTGAAACTCGGGTTCTGCGATTGAACCGAAAAAATTCATCTCTTTCTTTCCTTGAAGATCACGCGGCCCATGCCTTTCGCAACGCCTGGATGATTTCCGCCAAGCATGCATCGATCCGGTCTAAAAAAGGCTTGTATTGGCCATATTCGGGAATCAGGAAGGGATCCGCGATTTCATCGTCGATCCCCCTCGCCACGGAGAGCAAGAACGCCTTGTGATGGTATTTTCGCGGCAACAAGGCTTCGATGACTTCCCGGGTCGGTGAAAAAATGAAATCTGCCGATTCGAGCTCGTCCTTGTGCTTGCGCATGGACCGCGGCGTGAACCGGTCGATCTTGCTCGCGGGCAAGCCGCCTTCCAGCAACGCCCGCCGGGTGAACTCGTGCAACTGCGGGCTCTGCATGAAACCGCCGCTGGAAACGATAATTTTCTTGGGAAGGGGTTTTTCGCTGATCATCTGCTCGAAGCGCATCTCTGCATACGGCGACCGGCAGATGTTGGCACCGCAAACGAACAAGATGCGAACCTCGTTCTTGTCCTTCACGGCGCGTGCCAGGGCCTCGAACGCTTCCTTCCGCGAACTCGCAGCCACGTGATCTTCTAGGAAAGGGAGTATAAAACGAGATCGATATAGGAAAGAAGGAAAATAAAAAGTTTGTTTACATCTTGAGCTTCAACTTTTCCCGCTCCAGTTCCCTGGCCTCGGCCATAGCACCCTCGTACACGTCCATCGGGAACCGGCCGTGCAACAACGGGTTCGCCTTGCATCCCCACGCGGCGAACTTGTACATGGGATAGGCTAGATAATAAACCGGCTTTTTGACCATCGCGGCGGCTTTTGCGAACTCGGCCAGGGTATTCTTGTCGTAAAACCCGAGAAATCCGCAAAGGAACGAGTACACGTAGAAAAGCACGAATACAGCTAGGATGAATTCCACTAGGATGAGCCAGCCCTTGAATATGAACGTGAGATAATAGAGCACCAAGTAGAGGATAAAAGATGCTGCCATAGGTGGAAACCAGGACCCCCAGAAGTAAGCTTTTGGCCGCGCTATTTTTTTATGTATGATTATCCATCCAACGATTGTTTTAATGATGAGCATTGGAATGTGAGCATATAGAATCACCATAATATCCAGGATTTTGAAAACGACGATATAGACAACAAGCAGAATCATCTTGCCTCCTTGCTCTATAATCCAGATCGCGGCTGCACGCCCGGTATGCCCGGTCCCGGCCAAGGTCTTGTCGACGATCCACGTGTACGGCTGTAACCAACTATAGACGAGCAACAACGGGATGAATCTCGTCGCTCCTTGCCACGCCTCGCCCGCGAGTAACACGATGAATTGCGTTCCCACCGCGGCGAGAAGTACCGTGATGTAAAAAATCACCCATGTCGAATATTTCACGCCTTGGGCAAGGGTGAAATCGAGCAGCTGCTGCTTCTTGTGGGAATGCGCTTCCGATATCGGCGCAAGGAAGCCTTCCGTGAGAAAACCGACGAGAGCGGTGACTTGCATCAGCATGTTCGCATACCCGAAGAGCCCCATCTCCTCGTTGTAGTTTGGCAAGAACGCGCCCAGAAGTGAAACCTGTACCATGAGTGCAATTGGAACCCACACGTGGCCCACGCATTCTTTACCCCCGAACACGAGCGCTTCCCTGAACTCGGCCTTGGTAAAATCGACGCGGAAGATCGTCTTCACCGAGAAGCCCAGGCGCTTGTAGAAAGACATCATGATCATAAAGCCGCCCCACTCGCCGACGTATTGGCCGATGCAATAACCCACGCCGCTCCAGAATGCCTCGCCGAACGGGTGATCCTTGAACGCGACTCGGAACAAGAGGATGAACGCGTATTGCGATAACAAGACCAATACCATCTGATAGAGCAAGTTTCCGAGATTTTGCAAGTCGGTGCGTTGCATTCCTTGAAAGATATATACAAAGACAGTAAAAAATCCCGGATATTGAATGAGCGAGTGCAAGATGACCATCCAGGACAAGTGAGCGAACGTGGATTGTGGAAAGACCATTGATCCAATCAGCGAGATCGAAACGATCTGGACAACGCCCGACAAGCATTGCCACCACACGAAGATTTGAATGTAATGGATCGATTTCTGTGGTTGTTTGATGCGATATTGAGCAAAATACTTGGCCAATGCAATCGATGTCCCAACATCGAACGCCATCCAGATCGCCTGGAAGAACTGCTTGATCCAGTCGAACCAGCCGGCCACTTGCGGGAACGGCATGATCCACCGCGGGAAGACCACGCCCGTGAGCACGATTTGCGGGATGCCAAGGAGGATGCCAGCGAAGAGCCCGAACAGGAATCCAGAGATTTGCTTGTGCGTGCCTATTTGCTCCCACGAATCCGAGAGATCCGCGTGTTCTTGAGATTCCGCAACCTTCGATTCCTTCGTAATCTCTTTCATCTCCGTTTCCGATAGCACGATCTGGGATCGCCGGGATTTGCGTCGTTGCACGAAGAATAGCGTGAATGCGGTCACGCCGAGGGCACATACGAGGATGCCGATGAATATCGTATCTGCAGAGTGAGGCACGGGCGAGTAAGGCCACTGGGCGAAGGTTGGCATCGTGGCAACATCGCTGGTGACGAGATAATCGACGGTCAAGAAAATCATGTAATTGAAGTAAGGCCACAACTCCACTTGATAATTATCGCCCCCGGGGACTGCCCACGGCGTGAATAACACGAGCCTGGAGCTCGCTGTTCGGTTGTAAACGGCAAGGAACGGGTGATCGTTTGCATTGGCATCGCTAAGGAGCACGTCCACCGACACGTTGAAACCCATCAAGATCGTGTAGTTGCGAATCGAGGGGGCGCTCGACCACTGGATCTTGCTCACGAGCGGGTATGATTCTTTCCCGGTCGTGTAGTTGATGCCCGTCGTTCCTGGTTTCGCAAGCGAGCTGTTGGCGACCGTTGCAGAGATGGCGAGCGCGTTCAACAAGGCTAGCAGGTTGTTGCTCCTGGGACCGAGCAGCAGGAAAATATTTCCCCCGGCCATAAAATACGCGGAAAGATTGCCGATCTCATAGGTAGTCGCGGGATAATTGGCAAGGACGACTGCCTTGATCTCCTTCGCCGCGAGGCTGGTCGAGTCAAAGGCGATGTTTTTCGACACGTTGAGCGATGGATCCAGCCGCAGGCCTTTCTCCACTTGCGAAGTCGTATCCCCCGACAAGAGCAAGATGTTTGTCGTCGTTCCCGCGGCGCCGGAAATCGCCGAGGAATCCACTGCCGTGGCCGTGAATTGCCAATTTGCTTGGGAACAGAAGCCCGTTACCGAAATCGCGATGAAACCTACGAGAAAACCGATGGCAATTTTTCGTCGTGGATTCGATTTTTTTGCGTTCATAATATCGATTTCTGCTTTTTGAACTATAATAGGTTCGCGCGCTGGCGTTTTTTTCGATAACGGGGGATTATAAGGCCTGGGAAGAGATTCGGAAAGCAATGGCGAAGGAACGATTCTTGCCCCAGGTCATCGACCCGGATCTCTGCCAGCTCTGCGGTCGCTGCTTGAATGCCTGCCGAAACGAAGCGATCGTGATCGAGGGCCGAAAGCGGTGGGTTGACTACCGAAGGTGCACCGGCTGCTTGACTTGCACCTTGATATGCCCGAAAAACGCGATCAAGGTAACCGGGGTCAACGAGGGGCAAACCTTGGGCGTGGATATCGATGCGGCCAAGTGTCACGCGGTGAAGGACTGCCACGAATGCGTCGACCGGTGCCCCGCCGGGATCTACACGAAGCCGGGAGAAAATATAATCGTAGTCGAAGAAAATCTTGTAAATTGCAAGACTTACAAGATTTGCGAGCACGGGTTCCCCGCGAATGCGGTGAAAGTGATCCAGGCGTGATACGGCGAAGGTCTTGACGCTAATAATATTAAGGCGATATTTAGCAGCCTTTATATTTTCACTAATTCAGTGGTCTTGCAAGGCATAAATCTCGGTTTTTGCAAGTTATTAACTCGGCATTAGAACCCTTTTTTAGAATCTAATGCTTGGTTTCAATCCCGACAAAAAGTATCCGCGTGCCTCTGCCAGTTCGATGATGAGGGTGAGCTTTCCTTGGTAATGCCCGACGAAATCGCCAATGCGGCCCCGCAAGATCCTGTCGCGAAGTTCGAGGACTTTTTCCGAATGTTCGAGGATCCCGTCGGCACGTTCGTGTACCTGAACAAAATCAAGTACATCATTGCCGAGAGCGAGAAAACCAAGTCGCTCACGGTCGATTTCAACCATTTAATGCGCCATGACCCGCAGATGGCCAAGGAGCTGCACGAAAATCCGACCGAATACCTGAAAAAAGCAAACCAGGCGGCCGTCAACATCCTCCACGACCAGAGCGGCGGCGCGATCAAGCTCACGGACGAGTATTTCGTGCGGTTTACCAACATCCCCGTCACGTACAAGATCAAGCTGCGCAAGATACGGTCGCAGCACATGGAGCGGCTGTATGCCGTCGCAGGCTCGCTCATCAGGTCGACGAACGTCCGGCCCGAGCTGATCATGGCAAGTTTCGAATGCAAGGCATGCGGTGCCCAGCACGACGTGCAGCAGCTGGACGACGAGATCACTTACCCCGCCGTTTGCAACGTTGGCGGGTGCAAGAACTCGAAAAAAACCGAGTTCCGATTGCTCGGGAAGTCCTCGCATTTCATCGACTGGCAGCAAATCCGCATCCAGGAGATGCCGGAGGAGCTCAACGCGGGAAACGTCCCGCGGTACGTCGACGCGCTGCACTTGCATGATCTTGTCGATAATTTCCGCCCGGGCGACCGGGTCACCCTCGTTGGCGTGATCAAGACCATTCCCATCAAAAAAACGAATCAAAGCCAGGGCCGGGTCTTCCAGATGATCATGCACGTGAACAACATCTATTCCGAAGAGGAAGCGATATCGGACGAGATCACGGACGAGGAAGAAGAGAAGATCAAGGCCCTTGCCAAGGACCCCTTCATCCACACCAAGATCATCCGCTCGATCTCGCCCGGGTTGTACGGGATGGAGGAAGAAAAACTCGCCACGGCGCTCGTGCTGTTCGGCGGCGTTCACAAGGTACGGGGCTCGGGGTTTAACATTCGCGGCGATATCCACATCCTCATCATGGGCGATCCAGGCACTGGAAAAAGCCAGTTGATCAAGGCAGCATCCAAACTTGCTTGGCGGGGCATCTATACCTCTGGTCAGGGCAGTACGGCAGCAGGGTTAACTGCCGCTGTGCTCCGAGATGAAACGACCGGGAACATGGTGCTGGAGGCGGGAGCTCTCGTGCTCGCGGATAACGGCATTGCCGCGATCGATGAATTCGATAAAATGAAAGCCGTGGATCGTGTCGCCATTCATGAAGCGATGGAGCAACAATCCTACCATCCACATACCGAAATTTTAACCCCAGATGGCAAACGCATCAAAATCGGTCACTACATCGATGATTTGATGGCCAAGAACAAACAAAAGATCGTCAAAGGAATCGATTGCGATATCTT
>JAUQYW010000164.1 GCA_030587525.1 Candidatus Sigynarchaeota archaeon
TTCTTGATCACCGTGATTGCTCGTTCATAACGAGCAATGGCAACTTGCGTCCCGAAATTCTTGTTAAATGCATCCGATGGCGAGCAGACGGTAAATCCAACGACGTGGCTATCTCCATACGCGCAGACCTTGAACAATGCCTTGGCACGCACGTCGTTGAATGTTATGGATCGGGAATTCTGCATGGCATGGTTATCGTGGATGCATTCTCGAAGATAGCAGAGAATGCTTTTCGCATGCATTTGTACTGCTCGCTTGACCGCTTCTGAAACACGGTCATCGAACCACGTCATCGAATGTTTCTTCATCGATGGAGCAATCTTGTCAACAGTCGTCGTGATCTCGGTAACCAAGCCATCATCTTGCTTGATTTCATCGAGCAAGAGATCGCTTTCTGGCTTCGTTCTTTTCTTTTCCTTTTTCTTGGTAACGATCTGCCGTTTTTTTTCCGGTTTCTCTCGGCTGATGTATATACTCGCCAGCACGGTGTACCGGCTGGACGTGCATAAATTCCGAGTAGTTTCTTCTTGTTCTTGATTCATTCTTTTTCACCTTTGTTGAACATCACCGGCTTGGTATCCTTCCGAGAGTAGAGAGGATGGCGAGGGAAACCATCTTTCGTGATGCCGATGCAATGAAGAAATGGCACGAGAGCAATCAATTTATCATGCCGGTCAAGATATTTCCCGTGCACGCCCCACGCAGCAACGACAAGATTGGCATTCTTTATTTCATTTAGAATCCACTCGTCGTTGTCTGGCCCAATTGGATCATCAATCTTGTATAGGTCTCGTGGATACGTGGAACGAAAGGCAAATGCATTCAACATGGTCAATGCCCCGTAGCCCCACGATTTCGCAAAACCGATGCACAATCGAACCGTGTTGTCATTCTTGATCTCGTCTGCTGTCGAAGGATTCAACCCGATAAAAACACATCTGCCACCAGTCTGGTTCCATGCCCGTGTTAAAGAATATCGATAGATCATGTCGTCCGAAAAAACAGCGGATGATCCAGGGAATGGAAG
>JAUQYW010000167.1 GCA_030587525.1 Candidatus Sigynarchaeota archaeon
TCGGTCATGGAGGGCCGCGCGTTTTCGGGCGTGAGCAATTATAGTGCGTATGTAGGTACGTTTTCGTGGTTTGCAGACGTGTCCTTCATGTTCACATCACCATGGCTGGTATTCAGCGGGACCGATGCGAGGGATGCAAACGTGACAGTAGTCTTCCGGTCGCTGTGGAAACAGTTGTGGAAGCCTGACACGCAAGTCACCGAAAAGGGCTCGATTTACACGGTTTCCCTGTATCTATTCAACGAGGAGTCGATGCCCATGCATTCATGCGTCCTAGCAAGTGCGAACAGCATCGCGAACACGACGGTAACCATTCCCCTCAAGGAATTCTTTGGGCGGCCCATGAAATTCAAGATTGGCATCGGCGGGAGGATCAACACGATGAACACGACCCTGGGCGATCTTTGGGACGAGCAGATCATCCAGATAGGAGCCTGTTCAATTCAAGCCTTCCATCAGCCAACCTTCGTGTATTCGAGCCTCGTGACGAAGTGGAATGGGTATGAAATGCTTGCCATGAACGCGGAAGCCACGAACGTATCGGCGTTTGGTGGTGTGAGAAATATCACCCTCACCAACATGCCTGCTGGATATTCGACTGCTGGATCAGCAGGAATCTTCGGCGCGATAGCGACGCCGATCACGCCAGGCGGGACCTCGAGTAATGGCATTCTCGATAATTACCATTTCCAGGCAGATTGGCGCAAGACCACGCAGCAGACATGGGGTCTTGGTTCTGCTGATGGATACGATTATAGCAGTTCCACGAGCACCAATTTCTTAAATGCATCAACCACTATGGTAAGCAATGCGGAGGCAAACTGGCGCGTGCAAGGATCGGGGACATCGCAGCACACATGGGCCGAGCTCGTCTTGCGCGGCGCGATGCGCGGGACAAAATACTCCTGGGTTGGCCTCGGCGTGGAGATCCAGGCGCCGCTCGTCCCAGGCCGGATATTCGCGTCCATGCAAGCCCACGTCGAGCTCGATATCGACACGTGTATTGTGTCATCAAGCACTTACAACATCACCGTGGCGGTGCAAACCGCATCGGGCTTGCACGTGCTGCGTACTTATTCCAAGGCGGAAATGCCGGCTGGCCACCGTTCCATCGACCTGGACTTGACGCCTGTTATCACGAATGCAACCGGCATCCATTATTTCATGATACTTCTCGAAGGCAGCCCGTTTGGACCGCTATCCGTCTTGAGATATATCAAGGCACGGGTCGAATCGATCGAGATCCTCGCGACTTATATCGAGACCGGGTCATACATCGGCGTGAGCGCGGCAGCGGGCAAGGACTCGGTGTCGTTCTTGTCGAGCCCGCGGGCTGCGGGTGAATGGGCATACGCCATCACGACATACAATGATTCGCTTGTCCCGGCGCGGATTCGATTCTTGGGCAGCGGCAGCATCACGCGATTGGTCCGAGGCGGCATTGCCGATGCCGGGATTTATGCCCGCTTCGATGCCGAGCTGGTGAACGTGAACGGGTCGATCCTAACCTGTCCCATTTATAGCAGCTGGATAAATCCGACAACCT
>JAUQYW010000170.1 GCA_030587525.1 Candidatus Sigynarchaeota archaeon
CCGGTCATGAGCCGGAGGTGGACGCGCGTGGACAGGCCGATAGCGGGCAGGAAATGCGAGGGCTCGTCGTTGCACGCGACCAGGGAGAACATGCTGTCGAGGTAATCATACCGGTCCTGGAGCAGGTCGACTTTCCAGCGCCACGGGAACCGCCCGGCGCGCGGGATCCACGGCGGTATCTCTGCATCGTCGTGGAATGGGGGCGCCGACCGCGGCTCGCCCAGCCGGTACTCGTCCTTGCACGCCTTGGGGATGCCGCATCCCCTGGCCGTGGAAGCGAAGTGGACGATAGCGTGGAACACCCGCCCGGGCAAGAATGCTGGTCGCTGCTCGAACACCAGTTCGACGACGGCACGCACGAAATACCCGTGCTCGTCCGCGAGGATGGTTACCTTGCGTTCCGCTGTGCCGGGGACGGGGTGCACGGGCAAGTTCGCGCAAAACTCGGCAGGGTCGGGCATCCATGACGGGCTGTCGTCGCATTTCTCATTCCCGACGTGGTATGTCGCGAATGCCGTGTTTATGTCGTCAGGGAGGTTCATGGCAAGTCACCTTCCGAGCCGTGCAACAATTCACTGGCGAGTTCTGAATCTGCAAAAATCGAGAATGCCCCATCTGCTGACGCGGACATGATGATTTCCACGGGTAATTGCTTGCAAGAAAAGAGCTCGATCGTGGCACAACTGCAATCGATGTCGATACCGTTCACGTTCTTTAGTAGCGCGTGGACGGTGATGATGGGGCTGCACGACGCGGGCTCTTGGACCGTGCACCGGTCATGGAGATCGCACATGCCACAGGCCACCCGATGCATGAATATGGATAACTCCTCTTCCGGGGAGAACGATTCTTCGGGGATCATGTCGTGCAATGCCTTGCTCAAGGCAAACAATTCACCAGGGGTTTTTACCGGTGCCATCTGTCATCACTCGTGGAAATAGTTGCGCGTCTTTTTCAAGTATTCCCCCTGGTATTGGCCAATGAGTCAAGTTCTTCATCAATTCCATCGAGCAAGGCATGCAACCCGTCAATGCTGTCGATGAATGCATCCTCATCCTCGTAGAACTCCTCGATGCGCCACGCGATGAACTCGGCAAACATATCTTCTCTCCGGCGGTTTAAAATGGCGCATAGTTGATCGACGAGATTGTCGAAACGCGGTGATAGCTTGATAGACACGTGAATGACGGCGTGGTCAAAATCACGTGCAGGATCGTCGTGGAGGGGATCTTGTTCGAGCTTCGTGCATCCGTAATAGTCGTTTATCCCGTTTCTCATCTGGTCGAGCAAGATATCGCTGTTAAAAAGCATCCCGATGACCCTTCTTCGCACATCGCAAACAGCCTGGAGCCCAGCAATGATATACGAGGTGGCGAGATCGTCCAAGTTCTTTTTCGATAATCGACTTAACTCGTGGATGGCCGGGATAAAGGGTTTAGGTAATTTTATAATAACAATATTCTCATTATTTGCGGAAGATGACGAATTGCGTTCGTTCGCCGAAACATCGATTGCATCTTTATCTTGTCCCATAGTGTTTAAATCGCCTTTAGAAAGTGTACTTATCAATTTATTTTACGGCCATTTTAAATTTCTTAGTGGAATATTACTCTAGAGATTAATAAATCTATTTGCAAACGAAAGAAAGAATAATCGATATTCAATGGATTGATTCAAAGAAACTCAACGTTAAATTCATGATAAATATATGGTCGGATTAATATATCAAAAATTTTTAATGAAGTGGGGATCAATTATTAATTAACATCTTATCCAGAAGCAGAATCTCAAGTCTGGTATAAATGGCAGAAAAAGATTGGATCGATAGATTAATTGGAAAGCTACCAATTCGAGCAGAAAAGCTCAGAAATAGAGAGATTAAGGTATATGGCAGCCAGGCTCAGATCTCGGTGCCAATCGAATACATCAAGAACAAAATATTGTATCCGAACAAGAAATATGCCATAGTTTTTATTCTAGAGGATGAACAACCTTCTGGAATTGGCCAGATTGAAAAAGAAGATCACCAATAACAAAGTTAGTTTTATGGTTGCATTCATCATTTTTTTCTAGTTAGTGCTGTGAAAGCGGTAGACTCCTTCGTGAAGAATTTTTTACCGCTTTTTATTCTCAAAGGAGTGGATCACGATGAACGGCTCAGAAATCATAACGAAAATCTTGAAGGACACCGGCAACACGACCTTGTTCGGGTACCCGGGGGGCGCGATCATGCCCTTTTTCGACCAGCTCTACAGCGAGGACCAGATCCGGCTAATCCTCGTGCGGCACGAGCAGTCGGCCGGGCATGCTGCGGACGGGTTCGCTCGCGCCTCGGGTAAATTGGGCGTGTGCGTGACCACGAGTGGTCCTGGGGCAACGAACCTGGTCACAGCGCTTGCCAACGCGTATTACGATAGCAGCCCGGTGCTTGCGTTTTCCGGTCAAGTCTCGACCTGGCTCATCGGTAACGATGCGTTCCAGGAAGCAGACGTCGTCGGCAGTACCATGGCCGTCACCAAGCAAAATTACCAGGTCAAGGACGTCGATAAGCTCGGCCGGGTCTTCAAGGAAGCGATGTACATCGCGACGACAGGACGCCCCGGCCCTGTGTTCATCGATCTTCCGAAGGACATCCAGACAGCCGATTGCACCATGGCGGATCCCATACCCGAAACCGTCGAGCTCATCAGCTACAACCCGCGCGTGTTCTCAAAAGGTGCCTCCCTCCAGATCAAGCGGTCCCTCGACATCCTTATGAATGCCCAGTACCCGGTCATCATTGCCGGGGGCGGCGTGGCGCTGGCAAACGCGAACAAGGAACTGGAGGAGCTGGTCAATCTGATGCGCATCCCCGTTGTCTACACGATGATGGGCAAGGGCGTGCTGAGCGACGATCATCCATACGTGCTTGGCATGCTCGGCATGCACGGCCGAAAGCGGTCGAATTTCGCCGTCAGCGAGGCCGACGCGATCCTTGCCCTCGGCACGCGGTTCAGCGATCGTATCACCGGCGATTTATCGCATTTCCCCGGGCAACCGAATGCAAAAATCATCCAGATCGACATCGACACGGCCGAGATCGGAAAGAACGTTCCTATCGACGTGCCCATCGTCGCTGACTTGAAACTGGCGTTGCAAGAATTCCTTGACCAGGTGAAACGTCGCCTGGCGGACCCGAAAAACGGCACGATGAAATCGTGGTGGTACAAGTACATCAAGGAATTGAAGGAATCGAGCGGTATTCCCGACGCGTCGCGGCCTGGCAAGACAGGACGCATCGTCCCCGAGAAGATCATGTTCGAGTTGAACAAGATCTTGCGGCCGGATGACATCGTGGTCACGGAAGTGGGCCAAGCCCAGATGTACGCGGCCCATTACCTGAACTTGCGAAAGCCCCGCACTTGGATTTCCTCGGGCGGGCTGGGAACCATGGGGTTCGGATTTCCCGCGTCGATCGGTGCTAAGGTGGCAAAGCCAGGCTCGGAAGTTTGGCTTGTCGCCGGGGATGGCTCCTTCCAGATGAATTTGCACGAGCTCGCGACCGTGAAGCAAAACGACATCAAGGTCAACATCATCATCGTCAACAACCAGTACCTGGGCATGGTGCGCCAGTGGCAAGAGTTGCTGTATGAAAAGCGCTATTCATACACGTGCCTGGCTTGCAAGGATGGCCACTATTATCCCGACTTCGTCAAGCTCGCGGATGCCTATGGCTTGGAAGGCACGCGCGTCGAAAAACCGGACCAGGTCGCAGAAGCCCTCGTCCAAGCGAGGAAAGCGGAACAAACCTACGTCATCGAGATGATGGTGGAGCCGGAATCGAACATCCTGCCCATGCTGCTACCCGGCGGTGCCCTCAACCAGTTTTACAGCCGCAGGAAGGAGAAAAAATCGATCTATGACTGGTACTATAGATTACCCCGCACCGACGCCGAGCAAAACGATTACAAGGTTGAACGCATCAGTAAAGAGGAGGATGACGTCAATGTCTTCTTTGAAGAGTAAGATATCACGACGGAGGCGAATCTGAATATGGCAACGAGCAAATCAGGAGAAAATCAAGTCTGCATTGGCATGCTGGTGTATGACCATCCGGGCGTGATGATGAAGATCACCGGAATGTTCGCCCGGCGAGGCTTCAACATATCGAACATCTCGGTCGGCCACAGCGAGCGCCCCGGCTTCAGCCGCATCACGATCATGGCCGAGGGCGACGAGGCGACTATCGAGCAGATCATTAAGCAGTTGCACAAGTTGATCGACGTCGTCAAGGTCCAGCACCTCGACCCGCAGCGCACCACGATGCGCGAGGCCTCCCTGGTGAAGGTGAACGTTAAGGATAACCAGGCCCGGCAAGAAATCATGACCCTGGTCGAGATCTACAAGGGAAAGGTCATCGACGTGACCTCGAAGACCATGACGCTGGAGATCGTCGGCACACAACGCAAGGTGGATTCTTTCATTGACTTGATCTCGGAGATCGGCACGATCAAGGAAATTGCACGGTCCGGCGTGCTCGCCCTCTATCGTGGCGAGGAATCCATCACGCTGGATTGATATGACACGGTTCTGCAGGTTTTTGTCTATGCGAAAATTATTCTCCCACATACAACGTGAACCAGAAACAAGGTGCAATCGAACATGAAAATCTATCGAGAAAAAGATGCTTCCCTCGACGCCGTGAAGAAACTCACGATCGCAGTGATCGGGTACGGCAGCCAAGGGCAGGCCCAATCTGCAATGATGCGGGATTCCGGCTTGAAGGTTATCATCGGAGTCCGCAAGGATGGCGATTCCTGGAAACAAGCACAAAAAGATGGCTTCCAGGTCTTCACGATAAGCGAAGCAGCCAAGAATGGCGACATTGTTCAAGTGCTAGTTCCCGATCAAATCCAGGCAAAGGTCTACAAGGAAGAAATAGCACCCGCCATGACCAAGGGCAAGACGCTGTGCTTCTCCCACGGGTTCAACATCAGCTACAAGTTGATCGTGCCCCCGAAGGACGTCGACGTGATCATGGTGGCACCAAAATCGCCCGGCCCTTCCGAGAGAGCGACGTTCCTGGAAGGATTCGGCGTGCCAGCCCTCGTCGCGATCCACCAGAACGCGACCGGAAAAGCGCTCGAAAAAGCGCTCGGTATGGCCAAGGCGATGCATTTCACCATGGCCGGTGTCATCGACTTGAACAGCTTCGAGCCGCCGAAGAAAGGCATGTCCCCGTTCGACCTCGAGACCTTCACCGATCTCTTCGGCGAGCAAGCGGTGTTGTGCGGCGGCGTGGCCGAGCTCATCCAGGCAGCATTCGAGACCATGGTCGAGAAAGGATATCCGCCAGAAATGGCTTATTTCGAGGCCAGCCACGAGCTCAAGCTCATCACGGACTTGATTTACAAGGGTGGCATCGAGGAGATGTACCGCCGCGTGTCGAACACGGCTGAGTACGGTGGTCGCACCCGTGGCAAGCTGGTCGTGGATCGCAAGGTCGTGAAGCCCGTCTTGAAGAAGATGCTCGAGGATTGCGAGAACGGCGGGTTTGCCAAGGAATGGATGGCGGAATGCGACGCAAGTATGCCCAAGCTGAAGAAGATGCGAGAAGCGGAAGGTGACAACTTGCTCCAGAAGACCGGCGACGAGCTCCGCAAGATGTTCGTGAAGCCGGCAAAGAAATAGACCGCCTTCATCTTATCAGCAAATTTCTTTTTACCCTTTCCTTTTAACATTCTCGGGAACGCAGTTATTTATTGTCCGGTGGCGATTGTTGTTTATGGTCGTTTATAAGGAGAATATCGACGCCGCAAGGTCGCGCATGGACGCGTGGTGGAACCACGAGGCTACCGATCCTCCGGTCATGGCGTACACCATCCAGAAGGAGATCCGTGTCGATTTCTCATGGGACGGGTGGTATATGGCCAAGCATCCCGACGCGATCGAGGATGCTCTTAGCATCTACGAGAAGAGCATCGTGGGCACAGAATTCTGCGCCGAACAATTTCCCATCTTTAACCCGAACTATGGTGCTGGCATCATAGCCTGTGTGCTCGGCGCTGATTCCGTGTTCAAGTCGCAGACCACATGGTTCTTCCCCAAGAAACCATTGAAGCTCGACGATATTGTTGCTTTTCTTGAAAGTGCCGAGATGAATATGAACAACCCGTGGTACGCACGTCTTGTCAAGATCACGGAATATGCGGCAAAACGGGCGAAAGAGTCATATCAAGTGGCGACGACCGATCTCGGCGGTGTCCTCGACATCCTCGCATCATTCCTCGAACCAAAAGACATCTTCTATGCCATGAAAAATAAACCCGACCTGATCGACGCGTGCCGTGCCATTATCCTCGAGAAATGGAATAAGATGTACGATGCCCTCACGAGTATCACGCTGGAGCATTGTGGCGGGACAAGTGCATGGATGGGGCTCTGGGATAGGAAGAGATGGTATCCCATGCAATGTGATTTTTCCTATATGCTATCTCCAAAATGGTTCAAGCGGTTCGTGCTCCCCGATCTCGCCGAACAAGCCAAACGGCTCGATCATACGATTTATCATCTCGATGGGGTCAACCAGTTACCTTTTCTGGACGATATCCTCGCCGTGCCCGAAATCACGGGTATTCAATGGGTGCCCGGGGACGGAAAGCCACCGATGGGCGCCGACGTCTGGATGCCCGTCTACAAGAAGATACAAGCAGCCGGAAAAAACATCGAGGCTGGTGCCTCGCCCGAGCTCACCGTAAAAATGTACCGGGAACTCGATCCCCGAGGTTTATACGTGAGCACGCATTATCCGGGCAAAATATGGGCCGAGTTTTTCCTCCCACCTTTTATGGGTGGCAGAGGCGGAGTAGATGATGACGAGGGATGATCGATCGTGAATTCCGACAGGATCAAGCAAGGATTGGAAACGATGCCGCATCGCTCACTATTGCGAGCGACGGGCTTGAAGGATGCGGATTTCGGCGACAAGCCATGGATCGGCGTTGCCAATTCCTACAATACAATCGTGCCTGGACACGTGCACCTCAGGAAACTCGCCGAAAAGGTCATCCAGGGCATCAAGGATGCCAGCGGCGTGCCGTTCGAGTGGGGTGTCCCGGGCATATGCGATGGCATCGCTATGGGCAAGGGTCGCGGTATGAACTACTCGTTGCCATCGCGCGAGCACGTTGCTGATAACGTCGAGCTAATGGCCGGTGCCCATTCCATCGACGCGTGGATCGGTCTCACGAACTGCGACAAGATCACGCCCGGTATGCTCATGGCATCGGGACGCTTGAACTTGCCATGCATCATCGTGACTGGTGGACCGATGAAAACAGGTAAAATCGATGGAAAGAAAATCGACTTGATCAGCTGCTTCGAAGCTGTCGGCGAATTCAAGGCAAGTAAAGTGACTGCCAGTGACCTGGCGCGTATGGAAAGATGCGCGTGCCCCGGCGAGGGGTCTTGCGCCGGCCTGTTCACGGCCAACACCATGGCCTGTCTGACTGAGGCC
>JAUQYW010000172.1 GCA_030587525.1 Candidatus Sigynarchaeota archaeon
GTCAAGGTCTACACGCGGCAGGAACAGTTCGACAGCGACGCTCGCTGGTACACTGCAAGGCTCGCTGAAGCCCGGGAGCGCGGCAACAAGGAAGTCATGCACCATGTACTGCTGCAACTTGCCGCGATGGATAAATTGCAAGGAAACTTGGATGAAGCCCTCCACCGCGTCGATGCATCCATCGAATCGTGCAAGGACATTGCCGACACTCGCGTGAAAAACCGGTGCGAAGCACGCAGCTTGAACACGGCAGGAATCCTCCACGCGATGCGCGGGAATTCATCTGCTGCATTGAAATCATTCACCGGCGCGCTGGAATCGGCCGTTGGTTGCACCGATCTCCAGCTCGCGGCAACGAACAATGCCGGGTACATCGTCTCCGACGCCGATCCCCTCCGCGCCATTCAACAATTTCACGAAGCCCTCGATCTCGTCGACACCTTGCCGAAATCGCAAGCTTACCTGCATTGCACGGGCATGATCTTCGCGAACGTTGCGAAGGCACAGGAAACCCGCACAGCGCCGGACATCGCCGAGGCATTTTATTACCGGGCTTTGCGATGCTTCGAAGAGGGTGGCGAATTGGACCTTGTTGGTGGCATGCTCGAACAGATCGGGTATTGTCACGCTATCGTGGGAAACGAGATCGATGCCGAAAAGATGCACGAGGAAGCCCGTTTCACGGCACGCGTGATCGGCGACGATACCTTGCTCGCGCGGTTGCTCGACAAGCAATTGCAATCGGCAAAGATGCAAGACGACAAGGAAACCATCAAGACAGTCCTTCACCAGAAGCTCGACATTATACGCACGCAACTATCACGAATCCCCTCGCAGGAACCAGGACTCGTGTATTGCAAAGGCTTCCCGCGCACGTCTACCAGTGCACTGCAAGATTCACTCCGCGGCATGGAAACAGCGATCCAGGAGCTCGAAACGAGCAGCAAAAAGCGGATTGCCCTCGACGATCGGTGGTGGGCCGATGCTTCCAAGCCTATCTTCACAGAGATTCCCAGGTTATACCTGCTCCCGTGACGGTTCAAGAAGAGATGATGAAACATGGCACGATACCCCATAACAACCCGCCTTGACGACCTCTTTTCATCGAGGACCCGGGTCCGCGTCATCCAGG
>JAUQYW010000177.1 GCA_030587525.1 Candidatus Sigynarchaeota archaeon
GACCCGGGTTTCACCACCGGGGCAAAATCCGTCGCGAGCACGATCCAAGAGAGCGTCTTGGACATTAAGTTCCTTGGCGGTAGCGACACCACAAACGTAGTCTTGAAATTTTCCATACCGGAACATCCGGGGTTGGATTTCGTCTTGAAATTTTATCCCCGCGTCGCATTCAACACCGCGCGGTTCCTGAACGACTTGCTTGCCAAGGCTCGATTTCGATCATTTGCGCGATTGCTCGCGTCGTGCGACTATCAAGTATCTGCGCTGCAATCGATGTTTCGTAGCGCGGGAGATGGCACGTTCTTCGATGAAATCGAGCGAACAACGTCATCCATGAACATCCCGGTCAACAGGTTTTTCCCGTTCATGCACATCATATCGTTCATTCCCGGGGTCGGCGATGGCGGTCTCCCGTTCTGGAACTCGGCGATCGAGACGCCTGCGAGGGAAAATGGCGTCGATCAAGACATTCTCGACCTCGCAGCAAAGTTGGGAAAAACGATCGTTGGATTCCACGATGCGCTTGAAGAAAAAAGCAAGCAGCCGGCGCTTCAAGACGAGCAGCAACGAACCGCGATGATCGCCGCGATCAAGTCGCAATTGAGCGTTGCACGGTCGTTCTTGGCAGACTACGCGAGCAAAATTCCCGAGAACCTCGCCGGGACATGGTCAGATCTCGGCGAGAAGCTTGATTTCGACGCGATTTCGAAGCGTGCCATCCCTTCCTTCGAGGAGATCCGAGACACGCCGCGCCAATACATCCACCAGGATCTCCACATGGGCCAGTTGATGTACATCGATCGGCTCAAGGAATTTCTCATCCTCGACCTCGAAGGCGACCCCCAGTTGCCCTGGAGAGAGCGGATAGAGAGTTACCACGTGGAGAAAGACCTCGCATCGCTGGTCCGGTCCCTATCATACATCAAGATCGCTGTCATCAAGACCATCCTGGAGAAGAAATTTACAAACATCGAAGAGTATATTTTGAATTTCAAGGTTCTCTTTCCATTATTGTTTCTTTTCACGTCGCGAACCCCGGGGTTCTTGTTACCTGGCATCGACCCGTCGATCGAGTCCGAGATCCAGCACCTCGTGAAGGTCTTGAATGATTGGGAGGAACAGGTCCGCAAAACCATCTTGTCGACCTACCAGCAGCAAAGGGAGATTAACCTGAAACTGATAGAATTTTACACGCTGCAACGGATCATGAATGAAATTACATATGAAATCAAGTTCCGGCCATCAAATTTCTTCATTCCATTGATCGGATTGCTGGAATTGGTGAGTTAATCCCGATCATTGTTAATAACAGATAAAGAATCACGCATGCGTCGAATATTGGGCAAATAACCGAGCGGCGTGTTATTTAAAAAGGTTGAAATTCTATATTGGTATTGGTAGTGATCTGCATTGGAGAAATGGACTGGCGTTATTCTAGCTGGGGGCATAGGATCTAGACTCTTTCCGCTCACCCAAGATGTTCCCAAGCCACTCGTGCACGTGTGCGGTAAAGCGATGCTGGATTATGCAATCGATCATCTTCGATACGCGGGCATCAAAAAAATCATCATCGTCGTTAAGCACTTGGGCGATAAGATCAGGGAACACATGGAAAAAAACTGGTTTAACAACCCAACAAATATGGGCGACTTGAAAATCCAAGTCCCGAAGGTGGATTCCCGGGACACCGCAGACGCCCTTCGGAAAGTTGATGATCTGATCGATACCGACTTCATTCTCGTTTCCATGGGCGATATCGTGACGAATCTCCATTTGAAGCGATTCTTGGACTATCATGTCGAGAAGAAAGGATTTGCAACGATCAGCATGAAGACCATCGATGAGCCCACGCAATATGGTGTCGTGGTGCTCGACTCTGATAAAAAAATACACACCTTCCTTGAAAAACCTGACAGCCAAGAATTGTATGTCAGCTCCATCATGCAGCGCTCGGATCTCTTCCAGCACACGAACTTGATCAACACGGGGATATACGCGTTCAACAAGGAAATTTTATCGATATTGCGGAAAGAGAATCAATTGATGGATTTCGGGAAGCATGTGTTTCGGTTCTTGCTGGAAAACAAGTATTCGATATATGGCTTCGTCGAAAATTATTATTGGATGGATGTCGGCCAGGCAAAGCCCTACTTGTGGGCAAATTGGGACTTGTTACGGAAATATGGTTGGCCAGTCACGCCTCGCGGGAGCGAGCACGATGGGGGCTTGTGGTACGATGCTGCCCCGGCGCAAGGTAACGGGTGCAAGATCGACAAGCCAGGATTCATCGGCAAGACCGTGACCCTGGGGAAAAACGTGCACGTCCAAGCCTTGAGCGTGCTCGAGGATGGTGTTGTCATCGGCGACAACTGTGTCATCGACAAGAGCGTGCTCTGGGAAGACGTCAAGGTTGGATCGAACTGCAACATTGCTGAATCCATCATATGCAATGGCACGACCATCATGGACAACGTGCAGCTCGTTGAATGCGTTGTAGGCCCGGGATGCACGATCCCCTCGAATTCGGTTAGAAAGTATGAGAAGATCGTTCGCGGGGAAAATGAAGCCGGTAAAAAAGTAAAGAAATCATAAGCATATCACGCGGTTCTTCCTGCCGCGTCGACGCTTTTTTTCACGCCATTGGAGTGGCATCGTATTGATCTTCGATTATACGAGCATAAATAAGACGAAAAAAAGGTGGGAAAATGAGTTTACGCAAAAAATATTAGATCTCTTCCGGTCCGAAAGCGAAGCGGCTGATGAAGCCTCCGATCAAGCCACCAACGATGCCAAATAAGACTGGCGTGATAACCGCGCCGCCGATGAATGGTATGGGATCATTTCCCGGGGCGATAACTTCCGTTATTAAATCGTCTCCCCCAAGAACCCTCATCAACAAATATACCAGGATTTCCACGGCTATGAACACTGCGGCAGAGATGATGCCCTTCTTTGCTGATTGGGTAAACAATGCTGCCAACAAGCCACACACGATCCAGGTGAGCATGGCTGGCAAGAAAAGCATGAAGTTTCCGGTAAAACCAGCAATGATGTTCGGGTCGTAAGAAGTGGGGATTCCGGCAATTGCGGGGGTGATTAAAGCAGCAAGCAAATTCGCGTTTAAACCGGTTATAATCGCGGTAAAATCGTCAAAAGCGTGCGTGTCATTGATTAATGCAAACACGTACGGCAAAAACATCGCACCTATGATCCCTATAATCAATCCTAGGCCTATAGCTCCTTTCATGTTGTATTCACCTATATGCTGAACGATATAGAAAGTATTAACCGATTAGCTAGTATTTTGTTTTTATATATATAAAAATTGATCTCCCCTCTATTCGGGGTTTTTTCGCCCGTTAGCTGCTCAGCCTATGTCCTTGAAAAATCGGGTGAGGGTTGGCTGATTGCGTGCCTCGTGGACGGCCTTAAGAAATGCTTTCATGTTGGTGCTGGTGGCGAAGCGTTCCAAGAGGTAGGGGTAGTACCGGGTCGTTCCAGCTAGTTCCTCCTAGTTCCTCTGAGAGTTTTTTTCAAGTCGATGCTCACCCGGCGGAGATGCCACTCGCGGATCATGTAATTAATAGGTGAAGTCGAGTTATTTATTGCAGTAATAACCGAAAACCGAGTGAATTACCTTGGAAAAAATGGAAGGAAAGAAACTGTACCGCCACACGAAAAGCGTGTGTCCAGAATGCACCAAGCAAATCGATGCCGACATCGTCTTGGACGTCATGGATGGAAAAGATGCAGTCCTCATGCGAAAAAAATGCGACGAGCATGGATTCTTCGAGGACATCATCAGCCGGAACCCGAAAGAATATGAAAGAAACCAGAAGTATTACCACGATTACATCACCATCGAGAACAAGGATAACATCAAGGATACTGGCCAGGGTTGCCCACATAATTGTGGCATGTGTGCAGAGCACAAGAGCTCGCCGTGCATTGCGGTCATCGACCCGACAAATCGCTGCAACCTCGCGTGCCCCATCTGCTTCGCGAATGCAAACGCCAAGGGTTATGTCGTCGAGCCGACCCTCGCCGAGATCAAGCAGATCATGGCGCATTTCAGGAACATCAAGCCCATCCCACCCGTGCTCCTGCAGTTCTCGGGCGGCGAGCCAACGATGCGCGATGATCTCGTCGAGCTCGTGCGCTTGGCGAAGCAAATGGGCTTCGTTGAGGTCCTGCTCACGACCAACGGCCTCAAGATCGCCGCGCGGAACGGCGTGCAGCTCATGAAGGACCTGATGAGTGCAGGGCTCGACTGCGTCTACTTGAGCTTCGACTCGGCGGACGATCCGGAGGTCTACAAGAAGACCCGGGGCGTGAACCTACTCCCGCAGAAGATCCGGGTGATCGAGAACTGCCGAAAGGCCGGCTTCCACGGCGTGTTGCTGATCCCGACGATCGCCAAGGGGATCAACGAAAACGGGGTCAAGAGCATCCTGGAATTCGCGAAGAAGAACCACGACGTCGTCTCCGGCATCGTGTTCCAGCCGGTCAGCCTCTGTGGCCGCATCGACAACGAGCAGCTCCGCGAATTGCGCTACACGACGAGCGACCTGGTACAGACCATCACGGAGGCGACGGGCCTCAAGGACACGTACATCTACCCGATCCCGGCGTCGGCCAACCTCACCAAGCTCCTCGCCTTCTATGATTACATGCCCAAGTTCACCATGGCCGCGCACCCGGATTGCGGGTTCGCCACGATCATGAGCATCGACCCCAAGACGGGCAAGTGGATAAGGATCGAGGATTTCTTCGACATCGACGGCCTCGTCAAGTGGGCAGACGATGTCTGGGCCTTGGTCGAGAAGGGTGAATGGCCCAACATGGCGGACAAGGTCGTCGGACCCTTCGCCAAGCTGTTCGGCGAGAAGATCGGTAGCATCATCAACCAGGCATCCGACTTCGCCTATCGCAAGGCGATAAAAGCCTACTTTATGGCAGGCGCGGTGCGCTTCATGAGGGGGTTCAGCGGTCCTATCACGGATTTCATCCCGATCATGCTGCAGCCAAAATTAGAGACCGCAGCGAGTTTCTTCGAGAGGAGCAGCAACATGCTGGTGAGCAGCATGCACTTCCAAGACGTCTATAACTTCGACATCGAGCGGGTGCAGCGCTGCTTGGTTCATTACGGGGTCATCGATCCTGACAACCCGAAGAAGGTCTTGCAGATCCCCTTCTGCGCCATGAACAGCATCCATCGCGAGGAGATCGAGAGAAAACTCAGCAAAGAAAACATATCGGTCAATCCAAGCACTGTCACGGCGAAGGCCAAGGAATTCGTCGAGAAAGAGGTATGCGACAAGTGATCCGTTTTCGCGGGACTAGCTAGGTACGATTCAGCACCACTTTTTTTTTTCTACTTTCAAAATATCGACGGCCAAGGCCGATTGCACATTTAAGTTGAGGTATAGATCAGTATGGATAGATGGTACTTACTATATTTTAGGATTCGCGTAGCAGTAGACGCAGCCATGCTTGCAGATCATGTCATACGAACCGATATCCTTGCTCTTCGTGCAGCCGCACGTTTCTCTTTGCCCCCCGTCATGTTCCTGCGATGCAGCCTCTCCAAATAACTTGGTCAACAAGACGCCATCGATGCATGATGACTTCTGGATCAATCCATCGATCAAGATATCCTCGTTGCAGCACGCGTGAACCGAAATCCCGACATCCCTCGCGATGAGGGCCAATTTTCTCGCGATCGATCGCCTTTGCAGCGTCGTCGGCTCGACGAAGGCGAACTGGCGTTTCTTGGCGCGCTTGATACACTTCCCGTACCATTGCGTGAAACTGATGGTGTTGGTGGAAATCCCGCAGCTTGCCATGGCCTTGGCAATCTTCTGGTAATCTGCGAGATTATCCTTGATAATTGACCCATCCTTCCAAAAAACGATCGGGTCGAAGCGCCAGTTGATCTTGTCGGCGCCAAAGATCTCGGCGAGTTTTCGCGCTTGATCAAGTCGGTCCTGAAGGGTCGTCGTCATGCCAGGTTCAAGGAATTGCATGCCCGGGTCCGAGTAACCATTGATCGTGAACTGGAAAAACTGGTGAAAACCGTCGAAAAACTCGTGTTTTTCGATGTATTTTCCGAAGTCCTTGCTCCACCAGACGATGGAATGGACATCCTCCTTTTTCAAGGACACGGTATAGTATTGCTGGTTGAACGGGTTCTTGACACGCGCGATGCCTTCTTCCTTGAACCACGTGATCACGTCATCGAGAAACCATCTGGGAATATCGGTCCTCCTCGATGCAGAAATGACGGTTTTCATGTCCGTGATAAGTGAGTAACCAAAACGATTTATGCCTTGCACCAATTGGACCCTTGATGAGTGCCCCGTATTCAACGTTGAAGCATGCCACCGCCATGCTCTGGAAATGCGATGTGCAACGAAAGCGCCTCGACGATCTTGCATTCTTGAAGGAACAGTTTTCCAACGCCTTGGAGCTGTGCCAGACGCGCATTATCAAGATGGAAAGCCACGAGTTCGAGCCTGAAGGCGTTACCCTCGTCGCAATTCTTGCCGATAGCCATGCCATCTTGCACACGTGGCCAGAAGAATCGTTTGTCATGGCCGATATATTCACGTGCGGGAACAGATCCAATTCCATGGCCGGGATCAAGTACCTCGTCGATGCATTCCGGCCCAAAACGCACGATATCCAGGACAAGATCGTCCGGATTTGAAAATACCGGCGCGAAGCATTCCGAGTTTTCCCGGGTACGCCATTGCGAGATGTTTTAATCTGGCGCACGCTTTTACCGCCCTTAGTACGAGTGCCACCACGCCCGCGGGGTTTATCGAGAACCATGCTTTTTGAGCTTCCCATGATGGTATACCTGGTCATCTTCGGCGTAATTTACCTCGCCATCACGTTCAAGACGAGGAAGGTTCCGGGAAAGGCACAGAAGGATTTCGTGAACGAGCTGATCAACTCATTTATGTGGGTCGTTGGCGCGATCATTTTTCCGTTTGCCTATTCACCGGCCATCGATCCCGTCGTCAAGGACTATTTCAACATCTTTACCGATTTTGCCATGATCGGCATTTTCCTGGTCGTCGTCTGCATCGTGGGTGGACAAAAAATCATCCTGGCACGCAACCCGGCCTTGAAAGAGGGCAAGGATTTCGTGAAATTTGCCGAGAATTTCAAGGCGGAATACACGTTGAAACGGGATGCTTCCCGGAAAGCGTTTCACCTCATCATCCCGGCATTCGTGCTGTTCATGTACGTTCTCGGGAACATGCTCGTCTCGTGGCTCACCCTGGGCTTCGTATCGGGCCATGACCTCGGCATCTTCTTCATCGTCAATTGCGGGTTCGGCGGTTTGTTCTTGTTCGCCGCGGCTGACATCGTCCGCCTGTCCTATTTCTTCAAGGACGCGGGCATATCAATATTTCACCTGCTACCGACCACGGTGCTGAATATTTTGACGAAGCGGATGCATGCGAAGGAGTTGTACACGTTCATCCCGACCGTCTTGATCCTGTTATCGTTCATCCCGTTTTTACCGGCACCATTTGCAGTGTTCGGGGCCGTCGCCTTGATCGCATCGCTGTCAGATGCCATGGCGAGCATCTTTGGAAAAGCATCGAGCCAATTATTTCCCGACCGGTTCGTGTTTCCTCGTTCCACGTACAGGAATTACAAGAACAAGACCATCCCCGGCTACATCGCCGGGGCTGGCATGACATATCTCATCACGTGGCTAATGCTCGTCGCATTTCCTGTTCCTGGCATCAATCCGATAACCGTTTTCATGGCCCCGTTACTCACTGCTATCACGTTTTTGGTCATCGACATGTTGAGCTTGAAGATCAACGACAATCTCTTGAATCCCGTGGTATGCGGGTTCGTCATGCTCGCTTGCATCGCGTTGATTTGACCGTTTCTTCAAACCCAGACAATCTTGGGCATTCGCCCAGGATGCCCAGATTAACAGCCCCTGAGACGTATCGGGGCACTCGTGGGTCGAAACGGGGACCCGCCCTTTCGGTATGTAACCTCAGGGATGTCGCGGCACGTCGTCGTCCGGCGGGGTACCGCTAAGCGCGTTCACGCGTGAAAGGGCCACGCGCGGCGGGTGCATGGTGTCCATGCCCCGGTACCCGGCATGACGTACCGCTGGTTCGATGCGTTCGTGGCGACGCGGAACTTGCCAGCCCGCGCCGGCGCTCACGGTTCACCTCCGTTCGTGGCGATAGACGTGCGCGTGCTGTGATTGAAGCACCAGATAATCGCCCCGTCCATGTGGAGAACGACGACAACGGATTCTATAAACCACCGAGCACCACGGAATTTCTGAATGAGAGGTTTATCCCCCAACACCCACGCCGGGAGCGACGATAAGGCTCGCGAATGATGTCCAAGATTGTCCAAATTTTTACGAACTGTTAATTAACCCTGCCTTTTCGCTCGTGTTCTCAAGCTTTAAATATTGATAATAGAATAGTTTTAACAATTCAATAGGATGATGCGTCGTGGAGCAGCCAGCAGGCCAAAACGAATCCTTGAACCCGTTGTACAAGGAGAAAGTGCATGTTGCGTTTCTTGGTTGGGAGATCGAGCGTATCGTTAGGCCAATACTTGAAATGCGAGGGAACCGGCTCATTCTTATTTGTTTCCCACAAGATAAAGAAGGTGCTTGGGATTATCTCGTTGAAATCAAGCAACAACTCGAAGCTAAATCGATAAAAGTCGAAGTGATTAAGGAAGACTTGTACAACCTCGTGGATCTGCTTGCGATCTTGAACAAGGTCTTGCAAATCGAGAAGCTCAGGAAAAACGACATTTTCATCAACGTGAGTGCTGGGACCAAGATCACCGCGTGTGCATCGACCATCGCCGCGATGTCGACGCCGAACATCACTGCGTATTACGTGTCTATGAAAAAGTACTATCCCAAGGATAATCCCGCGTTCAGGGAAAAAAATCGCTTGGAAACGTTGACGACGGAATTTCAAGGCACCACGACTATTCCCTTCTGGCAAATTGCCATACCTGAACAAAAATACATCAAGACCTTGCACACCATCAAACAACGCATTAAAAATGATAATGACAAGATTTTCATAAAGGACTTGATCGATATCTTGAAGGTAGAAAATGTCATCAACGTGAAGTATAACAAGGAGCGGCGCAAGGAAACCAGCTCGGAGTATATGGCGATCAAGCCTATCATCGAGAAGCTCGAAGCATGGGAATACATCACGGTCTCGCCGAGAAAAAGAAACAAGTACTTGCAGCTCACAGAGAAGGGAAAGAATGCGATTCGCATGTACTTGAGTTACGAGCTTGAAATGGCTGATCTGAAAGAAAACGATGGCTTGTCCATCGATCAATGGATCACGAAACTAAAGAAGCGGGAGTAACACTTACATTCCTATTTTTTCAAGGATCAATTGCAATATTTCTTGATCACTCTTCATGTTCGCCTTCATCCCGATTGGCGGGCTCAAGTTCAGCGTAACGCCATCCAGCCGCGTCGCGGTGCCGCCGGATTCGATGCCAGTCATCGCTGGAGGCAGGATCACCGACGCGATGCCCGTGGTCGGCGTCCGCTTGAAATCGACACAAACCACAGGCAATTCCGACAAGCGACGATACTCGTCATCGGATGCTTTCGAGATAAAATCCGAGCCAAGCGACAGGACAACCGTTCCATTTCCTGCCCTTGATGGCATGTCACGCATATCGATGACCTCGACCTTGTCCGCGGTCGTCGCAAGTGCTTGCAAGAGGCCGGCAAAGTTCCAAGTGTAGAACAGCGGTAACACGGCCATTTTTCGCTTGGCATTAATCGCTCTCACGAGGGAAAGCATGCCATCGAGGAGCCACCGTTCATCTCCTAGCGATTGCTGGTTCAACACAGCTTCCCCGAGAAAGATGCAGCAATATTCCGCGTTATCGATCGCTACTGCCATGTCCTTCAATTGCGATAAGAGTTCATCGGAAAGAGCGGGTTCCTCGAACAATTTTTTCGGAATTCCCGATGTTTCGATCCACGACGGTTCCAGGATCTTGCGATCCACCAAGGCGCGCGCCAGTGTCGCAAGCACGGCGCCGTGGCTGGTATCTCCTGAGATGGCCTTGATGTCCGCGCGCTCCATAGTCGGTGTCGGGTAATCGTCGATCACAGCGACTTTTTTAACCTCCTTGCCGGATTGGCGATACCGGCCTCGTGAAAAGGCAGTTTTTACGAGCATTTTCGGGGAGAGGTCTATCGGGTTCGCACCCCAGAACAACACGAGGTCGGCGTTGTTGATGGTTTCACCGAGCGTGAACAGCTCGATGCCATGATTTTGGATGGCTTCGAAAACGCGTGTAAAAGTTGCATGGTCCTGGATTGCAAGGGTTGCCTTCAGCTTGGCGGCCAGATTCAGTGCCAGTTCCTGCGCGTCATCGTTCATCCGGGAAACCCCGGCAATCACGAAGTGCTTCGCATGTGTTATCAAGTCAACTGCCTTGTCGATGGCCGCTTCCCATGTTGCATCGCTCGAACTCCCGGTTGCAAGGTCCTTGATGGCGGGATTCTTGATGCGGTCTTTCTTCGAAGCGAACTGGAATTTTTTAGTCCCGCGCAGGCAAGCGTTGTGCACGGCCTGGATCGTTCCGAATTGAACATCGATCGAGATGTCGTCGCACAGCAGCGCGCAGCCCGTGCAAACAGTTCGGTTCTTGTTTTCGATCGGCATGGCGAAACGATCTCGTTTCAAGGCACGATTCATACCTTGATTTCTATGGCATAACGCGGGCAATAAATCTCGCAGATGCGGCAGTTCGTCGTCGGTGGCGTGTATCGCCGGCACTCTTCGATGCTCACGATCTTGCATTTACCATTTTCCAGGGCATAGATAATTTCCTTGGGAAGTGGATGGTCGGGTGCTTTCCCGCTCAAGCATTCCTGGCTGAACCGCGAGTTCACCGGGCACGCGATCACGCACACGCCGCACCCGTCGCAAGCATCCTGGTTCAAGACGATGCCCGTTGCCGTTGCTTGCTTCATCGGGGCGAGTAACGCTCGCAGTTTTTCCAGGTTCGGTTTATACTTGGGTTCGAGCAACGGCGGGCAGTCTTCCAGCTGTTTGGCACCTTTCAAGAGCTCCACCCCGAACGGCATGCATAGCATGCCACATTTTTTGCAGTTGAGCTTCGGGAGGTCTTTATACACGTCCAATGCGTTGATCGCGCCCGTGGCGTTCACCTAATCATGTAGATAATACACGCTGGTCATCTATGCATCCTCCTATGTCAAGTTTTTTGAACTTGATTCAAAAAAATTAAAAGGAAAAAGTATTAACTATGTCATGCTTGAAGTAAATCGAACGAAGTCCCGGTTCGTGCATTTGATCACGAGCCATTCGAGATTCCCGTGACGTTCATGACCGCTGACAAGACCCGCAAGGAGGAAGGCGCGACATCCCTTCTTAATGCCATTAACCAGCACCCGCTCGCGGGGAACGACTATCTCGCGTGCATTCAGTGTGGCAGGTGCGTCGGATCTTGCCCGGCGGCGAAGGTGTCGGAAAAATTCAATATGCGCGTCATAAACCAGCGCATCATCGAGAACGACACGACGCTGCTCGCTGATGAAACGATCTGGGATTGTTTTTATTGCCAATCGTGCGTGAACTTATGCCCCCGTGACAACATCGATTCGTACAAGACGATCTTGATCTTGCGCGATCTCGCCTTGGACCAGGGGCACGGGTTGCAGCACATGAAGAATATCCTGCCCATCATGCGCTGGTACATCGAGAAAGGCGTGCTGACCGATGGCCCCTCGTGGATGGAACCAAGAGCCCTCGACGAGGTCCGAAAAATCAACGAGATCACCGGCTTGAACGAGCGAGTTCACGGCCTCGAGCAAAAACTCCGAAAAGCCAGCGCCGCGAAGGAGTGAACGCAGCATGGACGAAAAACAACCCCGCCGTCGCACGATAAACGAGGAACGGCTGAACGCGATACCAGCGATGTCGGACAAGATTTTTTACTTCCAGGGCTGCACGGAACGGGCATACCCGGGCATCAACGGGGCCTTCATCGATGCATGCAAAGCCATGGGAAACACGCCGGTGACGAGCAACGAGCAATCTTGTTGCACCGGTAACTTCCTCGCGTTCAACACCGCTCCGCTCGAAACGGTGCTGGCGATCACGCAGCGGAACTACAACGTGATCAAGAAAGCCTCGGCCAGCTGCGTCACCACGTGCAACGGGTGCTTTTCCTCGTTCCATAATTGCGATGCGTACTTCCGACACGGCGATGGCATACAAGCCCGTGTTAAAAACGTGTTAAAAAAGATTGGAAAGACCTACATCGAGGATGTAATCGTGTTTCACGCCGCGGAATTCCTGTACAAGAACCGTGACCTGCTCGTCCAGCACGCGAAGCACACGCTGGATGGCGTCAAGATCGCGGTTCATTATGGCTGTCATTTCTTGCATCAAGAAGATCCGCGCGCTTTGCTGGACGATTTCGAGAACCCGGGGATATTGGAGGAGCTTCTTGGCGGGTTGCAAGCGTCGATCGTCGAGTATCGTGAGCGGCTCTTGTGCTGCGGTGCTGGTTTAAACCAGCGCATGCTGCATGACGACCGGATCAACTCGCTGAAGATCACGCGGCGGAAACTGGCGAGCATCAAGCAGCACGCGCCCGATGCGATCGTCGTCGTGTGTCCCTATTGCCTGCTCCACCTCGATAGCGCGCAAGCCGAGCTCGAGGTTGAATTCGACGAGACCTTCGACATTCCCGTCTTGCATCTAACGGAATTGATCGGTATCTTGTTTGATCTGCCGCCTGAGGTCTTGCAGCTCGCGGTGCATCGCGTCCCGGTCGATGCTGTCGTCCAAAAAATCGGTTATCAAGGGTGAAAGCTCTTTTCTTACTTGGGTGCCGGCAATAGCTTGTTGATGGCTTTGCGAAGCGGCTCCAGCTTCTTGAACTCGATCCAGTATCGCATGTTGACCTGGGCCAGCGAATCCTTGACGAGATCGAAGTCACGCTGGAGTTGCCGCTTGATCTCCGGGGGTAATTCCTTGATCGCGACTGGCTCGATCGCGGGTGTTGGACCTTCTTGCAAGCCTTCCACGACGTGCAGCGGCGGTTCTCGTTTCAAGGGGACCGACGGGCCGATCAAGAGGTTGATGCGGCTCTCCCACGCTGCGTGCCACGGCTTCTTTGCTGGCATCTTGTAGGCTATCTTGGTCCTCGTCACCTCGATGATGCGCTGGGGGCAAGCATTGTGGCACGCACCGCAATGGATGCACAAGTCATCATCCATCGTGATCTTGCCACGCGCAGCGATGTCTTCGGCTTTCTTGGGAACCCAGAAACAGCCCGTCGGGCAGATCTGCAAGCAGCCCTTGCAGCCCATGGGATCGCACTTCGCGAGCAAATCATTGCGCAGTAAGACCTTGCCTTCCGTCGGCTTCTGTACGGTTTTCGGCAGGTGGATGTCCGCGCTCGCCGGGTGATCGAAGCTCCGCATGAGCTTTTTTTGCACGAGATCCACGAACGTCTTGAATTGAAACGCGGGCAAGTCATTCATGGTGATGAAATCCTTGGGGTCCGAGCGAAACTCGAGCGCGCTGGTCGGACAAATGGCCGCGCACAGCCCGCAGTAGGCGCATGTCTCGTGGTTAATTAAAATAGGGGGAACGCCTTGCAACTTCCCGGACGCGATCTCGGGAACGGGGCCGAGCTCGATGCACGACGTGGGGCAGAGTATCCGGCATAAATCGCAACCGATACACTTTTCCATGCGGAATTTCACGAACTTCCCGTGATCGCCGAAAATCCACTTGTGCAGCATGGCGTTGCTCTCGTCGATGTCCATGGTCCTTGTCGGAACACGCGCGGGGCACGCAGTCGCATCAGAAATCATGGTTGCTCAAGTACAAGCTGCGCTGCCACTGTTTAAAACTTGCCGTGTCATCGCATAACCAGGGTTTCATCAAAAATGGAATGAAAAAAAAGGCGTTTTACTTGATAAACCCTTGTGCCTTCAAGAGCTCGGCGTTCAAGATGCCGCCGCCCGCGGCGCCGCGGATCGTGTTGTGGCTAAGGGCCACGAACTTCCAATCAAACACGTTGTCCTTCCTGAGGCGACCGACCGTGACGGCCATGCCCTTGTCGTTGAGGCGGTCTTTCCTCGGCTGTGGGCGGTTATCTGCTTCGAGATAGATGATGGGCTGCTTCGGCGCGAAGGGGAGATCGAGTTCTTGGGGCAATGCCTTGAAATCCTTCCAGATCTTGATGATTTCTTCCTTGGACGGCACCTTGTCCTTGAATTTCACGTTCACGCAGGCCGTGTGGCCGTCGGTGACGGGCACGCGCGTGCACGTGGCGCTGATCTTGATCGACTCGTCGTTCACGATCACGTCGTCCTTGATCTTGCCAAGGATCTTGAGCGGCTCCTTCTCGGACTTTTCCTCCTCGCCGCCGATGTAAGGCACGATGTTGTCGATTAAATCGAGCGAGGGCACGCCTGGGTAGCCAGCACCCGAGCTGGCTTGGAGCGTTGTGATGATGAGTTTGTCGATCTTGAACCCGGCTTTTTCCAGCGCGAAGAGCGGGGTGAGATAACTCTGGAGCGAGCAGTTTGGTTTCACCGCGATGAAGCCCTTCCAGTTGTGCTTTTTTTGCTGGATCGGGATGATTTTCGTGTGATCCGCGTTGATTTCTGCCACCAGCATGGGCACGTCGGGGGTCCAGCGATGCACAGAGTTATTGCTGACCACCGCGATTCCCAGCTCCGCGTACTTGTTTTCAACTGCTTTGATGTCGTCCTTGTTGGGCATCTCCACGGCCGAGAACACGAAACCGATGTCCTTAGGTATCTTGCCGTAATCTTGCACGTCCCGCACGATCAAGTTCTTGATGTTATCCGGGATGGGGGTATCCAGCGCCCACTTGTCCTTGACTGCATCTTGATACGTCTTTCCGGCGGACTGCGGGGATGCCGAAACGTCGGTCACTTCGAACCAGGGATGGTTTGCAAGCAATTTAATGTACTGTTGCCCAACCATGCCAGTTGCACCGAGCACTCCACACTTGATTTTTGCCATAATACTCAGTTGCCTTGTTTGATTTTTACCGAGTTTGATAAAACCTTGTTTTTTTTTAATTGGTACTCGTTAGAAATTCTTGTCGTTCTTTTTTCTCCAACAATAATTATGCTTTTTTAAGATTTGTTGTTAAATCGTGAAAGCCATTGGCGCGTTATAATGCATTTTTGGAACTCCTTTCCGCAAAAATTATTGATGTCGGGGTATTATCCGTTCACGGACTCAACTTCTTGTTGAGAGCATCGGAATTGACGTGAAATGCAAAATTACAGCGGCATCGATGCGTCGAGGGCGTATTTATACATTTTGCTCGAAGCATTGAAAACCAACAGGATTCTTATCGAGATCGAGCGTGGCGTGCTGGAAAGCCTGAAATCCACGCCGAGCACGGCTACCCCCGTGCCCCAGAAATATATTGATTACGTGAACCGGTTAATCAGGGATGGGCAAGGGACGATCGAGTCCGGAGCATTTCTCGATGGCTTGGCGCTCCGCCAATCCGATGCAGACGCCGTGGCATCGCGTGACGACGTGGCGGCTGATATTCATTACATGTCGGTTATGGCCAAGACCGGCATCATCAAGTTCCGTGATCTTGACATCGAGAAGAAAGGCCAAAAAGTCCAAGATAAGGACAAGATCATCTCGTCCATCGTTCACTTGTACGAGCTCCACTTGATGCCCGTGAGGGCATTCATCGACCAGGCCGGGATAATGATACAGGCCGGGATCATCTCGAGGTACGTATCGATAATCGCTCACGTCAACACGCAAGCAACCGGGTTCATCGAAGCCCTCGACCGGGAAATCGATTATGCGCAGAATGCGATGAAATTCGCCACGATCTTGCCAATACGGGAACCGGTCGACAAGGCCATGGGCGCAATGGGTGGGTTAAAGTTCAAGATCCAAGACGTGATCACCCGCCTCGGCGAGATGAGCGCCGCGAAATCCACAATTTCCAAGGAGTTTTACGGCTCAATGCTCCGCACCATCGATCCGGCCGTGCAAGCGAGCAAGGACAAGTTCCAAGTTTTTGCCCCGGAATGCGCCGAGCCATTCAAGGCCTACCCGGGTGCAACCTTCGAGGCCACGTACACGGCGCTGCAGCGGTCGATCGAGCAGGCCCCCGTCCAGAACAAGGACTTGATCCAGGAACTATTGCTCTATTTCATCGAGAGTGGCCAATTTAATACAGAGATCAAGCAATCAGGAAAGGAGAAGAAGGAGCTGCGCAAGCTGGTCAACCAGCGGATTCGTGACGAGCTGATTTCCCACGTGAAGGCGACCTGGCCAGAGAAAATGCGTGATTTTTACAAGGAACTCGAAGGAGAGGACCGGCTCTCAGCGATCTTGCCAAAAATCCTCAAGCACGCGCTCGAAATCGAGGAGCGGGACATCATGACGTACAGTGCCGAGAACGACCTCGCCAAGGGGCAGGAGCGGCTCAACGAGATCAACGCGGCATATCGCGAGCGGTTGAAGGACATCGCGACGTGGTGCGATGCCATGCAAAAGCTCCTCGTGGGCGAGTACGTCACGGCAATGATCCCCTTGAAAGAATCGCTAGAGCACCAGGAACCGGAAATAGCCCGGTTCTACACGAGGCTTGAATTCTTCTTCCACGAGACGAGCTCGCAAGAAGAAAAGATCAAAATCCGAGACGAGGTCAAGAAAATACTCGGGAACCTCGACGTGATGATCAACGAGTTCGAAACCCTCATCGGGAAAATCTTGAACCAGACGTACCTGGACCTCGCGAGCCTCGGTGAGTCGATCCAGTCCTTCAAGGGCAAGTACCAAGCACTGCTCGACCAGCTCAACAGCACGTTGAACCGCTACGACGCGTTCAAGCTGATGACCATCATCGAGGAGATAAAGCAATTCATCGAAAAGCGGAACGAGAAGATCAACCTCATCAACAACATGATCCTCGTCGATTTGCGGGAGAACGTGAAAAAGATCGTCCGGGTCATGGGCGATATATCGGGCATGTTAAAGGAAGGTAAAGGATTTTCGGTCGAGCGGGGCAAGCTGGGCGACGAGCATTTCGACGCGACGGTTGCCGACATCACAACATCGCTGGACGGCGCGATCTCAGAGGAAATCATCGAAGACGAGGCCATCATCAAGAAACAGCTCTCGCTCATCGAGGAACGGCTCTCGGAACTCGACACGATCAAGAAAAACCTCGAAGACAAGAAAGACAAGCTTATCTTCCGGCTGCTTAAGGACGAGGACAAGCCAAAATACCTCGAAGAACACAAGGTTGGCGAATGCATCATTTGCTACGAGCCGATCACGACCCTCGACGAGGAAGTCATCGTGTGCCCACATTGCGGCCGCATCGGCCACTTCCTCTGCCTTGCCTATTGGCTGGAAAAATATAGTATATGCCCCGTCTGCCATGGAAAACTCGTGCGACCCGAGGACAGCAGCGGGGACTACCAAGACGAGTCGTATATCTGACCATTCCCGGTTGTTTCGCCTTTTATTTCTGGGTCCTGGCTTTTTCCTTGCCCGCGCCGATTTTCATGAACATTTCCATTTGATCTGCTGGTGGAACCACGTCTTGATCGCGCTTGACGAGGTGCATCGCATGTTCGGGGCAGGCTGGCACGCATACACCGCAACCAATGCATAGATTGTCATTTATCGTGGATTTACCGTTGCTACCTTTGTACACGGCTTGCATGGGACAGCGTTTGATGCATGTCCCGCAGCCTTTGCATGCTTCTGCGTTGATGCTAGAGCGGTGGTTCGTCGCGAAAACCTCGAGTGGTCTTTGCAGTTTTTTTGCATGCGTGATGATCAAGCAGCAATCACCGCAACAGCAACAGATGTTGCCTGGTTTTATGGAATTTCCGGGTTGGATCACGAGCCCTGCTTTCTCCACTTCATCGATGATACGATGGGCCTCCTCCTTTGAAATCTCCCGGCCAATTCCCATTTGCTTGTAAATGTGTGCAACGGTTCCAAATTGAAAGCATGTTTCGCTCGGGGCATTTCGTTCGCAAGTTTTCCCCATTAGGCGTTTTCCTTTTCGGCAAATGCATTCCGTGACGTTGATGGGGCGCCGCGTTTCGATGAGATGGCGCACGTCCTCGTAGGTGGCCACGGGATTTTCTTTTTCCACCGACTGCTCGATCGGGATCGTGCGGAGCTGCGGAGTGCCTGAAAGCTTGTACTCGTGTATGTATGCCTCGGCGATGTACCGGTCGACATCTGCCATCAATTCTTTCGTTAACGTCTTGACCTGGTAATCGAACATGCCCATCATGAGAAAGGCGTTCGCGTATAATTTTTTCCCGGTCGTCGAGTCCTCCCCGCCGTTCAACAATCCCTTCCGCAACATCTCGTCGAGCTTGGATTCGAGAACCTCTATCCCAATTTCCATCTCCTTGCATACCTTCTTGTGGATCCGCTTCAACGGCTCGGGCATGAACGCAAGGAATGATGCAAGCCGTGCCTCCTCGGGAGTGAATAGTTTTTTCAAGATCGCGATGTCGACACCAGATTTCGTCCGGGGGAATCCCACTGGTAAAGCATCCAAATGCTGCTGCAATGCACGGTACACGTCGTGTTCTTCGTCCGGCAATCACACCACCTCCTGGAAGATTCACTCCAGGAGATTTTAAACCTTTAACCGTGCATCGTGGAGATGTGATCTCAGAATTCTATCTTTTCATCGCGTCTCTGGCCGTAAAAACCGTGACCCTTGCTTTTCACCGCCCACGTCATCGCAGCGCCGTTGAACTGCGCGGTCCAGTTCCCATCCTTGTCGATGGCGATGGTGCCGATGCGCCCGCTCGTGTTTGGAAAAGTTTGTTCATATTCCTTGATCATGCGATCCACCGCGATCATGACATTGATTTTTTCGAGTTTAACAAGATCGCAAACGCGCTTTGCGGCCACTAGTTTCATCACGTTCTCGCCGCGGCCCGTGTTCGACACGCCGCAATGGCAGCTCGCGTACGTGCCGGCGCCGATGACTGGCGAATCTCCAATGCGTCCCGGGTACGAGCCTGACAAGCCGCCCGTTGACGTGCCGGCGACGATGGTGCCCCTCGTGTCGATGGCAACCGCGCCGACCGTGTCCCCGTCCGAAACACGCGGCACCATGGACGGTTTTCCGCTCATTTTCCACTCGTCGGGAACCTTTTCGCCGTGGATCTCGAAGATCTTGTCGACGTAATACCCGCAGAAGTAGAAATTCCACTTGGGGTCCTTGGACTCGTCGCCGGGCAGCTCGGTGAACTCCATGAGCCGCCGGGCGACCGAGATCGTATGCTTGACGTTCTCGAGCGACGACACGGCGCCGCAAGCGAGCGTGCTGCCGTCCATGATCGTCGCGTCGCGGCGCTGGATGCCATCGGATTGCTTCACCGCGCCCACCCCGGCGTTCACGATGCCGCTGGCCTCGAGCACGTTGATGGTTTTTTCGACGGCTTTCAACGCCGGCCGGTCGACGTTGCTTTCGAGTGCCTGGTATCCCGCATCGATGGCTTCGATGGCGAGATCCGCGAGTTTCTTGGCTTTTTGCTTATCAGTGAGCGGCGTGGTGCCAACCCCCGTGTGCAAGATGATAGTGGGCTGCATGGATGTTGATCGGTCATCGATGCTTTTTTATGTGTCGGGAGTGGTTATTCCGGCGATACTGATGCGCGTTTATCAATACATGACCTGGAAAGAGATGGAAGAATTCGTCGATTCGTGCCACGGGACAGCCGCAATCTTGATCCCAATCGGTTGCTTGGAAGAACACGGCCCCCATCTCCCGTTAGCGACGGATGGAATGCTCGCCTTGGATCTTTCGGTTGCGGTGGCTCAAGACACCTCTTTACCGATCATTTCCGGTCCCCTTGTCGATTTTGGCGTCTCCGTGCTCACGCAAGGGTTCCCGGGGACCGTGAAGGTGCGCTTCGACACCTTGAAGGCAATTTTGGTCGATCTGATGAAGTCGTGCGTGGCTTGGGGCTTCACCAAAATCCTCCTTTTTTCGTGGCACGGGGGCTCGTCACACGAGATTTGCCTCCGGGAAGCGAGCTTGCAAGTCCTTTCCGAGATCAAGGTCGACATATACGTGCTGCGCGGTGTTAAATTGTTCGATGACCCGGCGTTCAAGAAAAAAATCGAATCGGTTCTCGACAGCATGGGCGAGCATGCCGATGAGCTCGAAACCTCGCTCATGATGCACTTGCACCCCGATCTCGTGCGAAAGGACAAGCTCGTGAAGGAATACCCGGACATTCCCAAGTTTAAGATCATCGATTCCGGCGAACCATACATGGAACACGGCGTCATCGGCGATGCCACGCTAGCTACGGCCGAGAAGGGTAAGAAATTATTCGAAATGATCCGCGACGAGCTCATCGGCAACGTCCGGGCTCTCGTTTTGGAATGAACAACCAGGAAAAAGAATGAAAAGAACAGCTTACAATTTTCCTTCCTTGATCTTCACGATCACGTCGACCACGTAGTCGAGATCCTTCTGATTCTTAACGAGGAACATCTCTTGCGGGAACTCGAAGCTATGGTTGAAGATATCGGTGACCACTGGGAAATTCTTGTCGTCTGACTTTGCCCCGCCCCAATTCGCCTTCGAATAATCGACGCCCTTCTTGCCCTTGCCCTCCTTGAAGCACGTGAGCGAGTGGAGCGGTGGGTAGCAATCGTCCGTCGGGACACCCGCAGCGTTGAGCTTATTGTAGAAATCTTTTTTCGTGATATTGTTGAACTTCGCTGGATCGAACTTGACGCCGACCACGTAGTACCCGCATTCCTCGGCGCCCTCGGGCTTGGCTTGCATGAACATGCCGTCGATCTTGTCGATCTTGGCGCGCAAGTATTCGACGTTCTTGTTGCGGATCACGTGCTGTTCCTTGAATTTCTTGAGTTGCGAGCACAAAATGGCGGCCTGGAACTCGCCAAGGCGGTAGTTCGATGAAGGAATGTAATGGTTGTAGAAGTACTCGCCGACTCTTCGTCCCGCGTCGGCGATGCCGTAGATCTTCTCGCCGACCTTGTCGTCCATGCAGGTGATGGCACCACCTTCACCGCATGCGAGGACCTTGCTGGCCTGGAACGAAAATGTCCCGACGTCGCCAATCGTTCCCAGCCGCTTGCCCTTGTACTTGCCACCGTGCGCGTGGGCGCAGTCCTCGATGACCTTGAGCTTGTACTTCTTGGCAATCGCCATGATCTTGTCCATGTTGCACGGCACGCCGCCGAGGTGGACGCAAATGATGGCCTTGGTCCGCGGCGTGATGAGCGGCTCGATCTTGGATTCGTCGATGTTGAATGTCCTCGGATGTGCATCGCAGAAGATGGGAACGGCGTTGACCGCGACGACTGCGGAACCGGTGGCGACGAACGTGTACTCGGGGACGATCACCTCGTCGCCCAGGCCGATGTCAAGGGCCATCAAGGCGACCTCGATCGCGTGCGTGCCGTTCGTGACGGCATAGCAGTGTTTCGCGCCGAGGAACTCGGCAAATTCCTTCTGAAACTTCCAAACAAACTCGCCCTTGTGCGTGGCCGGAGCGCCGCACCATAGCTGCTTGGAATCGAGCACCGCTTTCACGGCGTCGTAATCCTCCTTGTCAAGTTGTGGCCATTGCGGGAAATGCTCGCGTGCTTCTTGTTTAAATGCCATGATCGTTCACGTGATGTGTTTATCCTTTCAAGAGATCTTAATTGTTGTTTCGATTTATAAAATATACCCGAGAAGACCCCCGATTTTAATCGGGGGATGAATCGGGGGATATATTTTCAGAAATTTTGTCCTCCACCCGTCCCCATTTCGTTTCTAACGAAATGGACCGCCGATTAAGACAACATTTTTAAATATTACGGGAAAAAAATGAAACAAGAAGCACTTTCTGCTTCGGAGATAGGGGAAAGGTTGGCTTTTTATGTTCCAACAATCGAAGCTTCTTTTCCATTATCTAAAGGTATCGAAAAGTCAGAGGAAGGAAAGAAAATGAATGCGAATGAATCTGTAGAGGGAAATCGCCCAAAAAATTATGTGACCTTCGTGGTCGTCCTTATGGGGTTGATTTCTCTCCTGGACAACTATCTCGCTCAAGTGGAAATGGGCGTGTTCACCTATATGGCAACGGACTTCGGGATTCCCCAGAACGAGCTCTTGATCTGGATATCATTATATGGGGTGGTAGCCTTTGCCGTATTTCTCATCAACTGGTTTAATGACGCGTTCGGCAGGAAAAAAGGGCTAATCTTGCTCGTCATCATGCTGGGTGCACCGTCCTTGCTGTTAACTTTGACACCAAGTGGACCGGTGGGCATGCACCCGGCGTTGTTGCTGTATTCGATCATAACCATGGCCACGCTTTCCAATGCATGGGAAATCCCAGTTGCAGAAGAATCCCCGGCAAAAAAACGGGGATTATATGGTGCCATCGCGTTTTTAATGGGCATGATTCCCATTTATGCAATTCTAGGGCCGAGGATCGCCGAGAGCCCGCTGGGTTGGAAATGGGCATACGGCCTGTGGGGCCTCATTTTCATGATCTTGTGCCTCGTCTTGCTCATCTTCTTCTTCAAGGAGCCCGAGCGATGGCTCAAGTCGAAAGCGGAACGGAAAAACAAGCTCCTCAATATCAAGGCGGCGCTGAAATCCATGACTCGGAAGGACGTGGTCTACGTCTTGATCCTTTCGGGCGTGTATTTCATCTGGTCATCAGCATTCAAGATGGGCACGCTCCGTTTCCAGGACTACTACGATAGCCTCGGGTTGCTCACGCAATACAATAAGATCTATCTGATCGTTGGTGGGTTGCTGACCGTGGTTGGTGCTCTGCTATCCGGTATCCTCATGGACAAGGTCGGCCGCAGGCCGACGCTGGTCATCGGATGCGTCGGATCCATTGCCTCCTTTATACTTGTACCGGTCACCAATGGATCGCCTATTGCTCTCTGGGGAATATTCACGTGCATGCCGATCGTGCTCGCTTGGATCACCGTGTACATGACCGAAATATTTACCACGAAGAACAGGGGCACGTGCATGGGTTGCATCATGACCATTTCACGAGCTGCGTATGTGGTTGGTCCTGCGCTGGCGTCATTATATTTACCCATGGGTTGGCCCGCGTATTGGGTTTTCGCCGGTTTGCTTATGATCATACCGATTATCGCGCTGCTGGTCAAGCCTTACGAGGCCAAGCACAAGACGATCGAGCAAATAGAGACCGAGCGAGACGGCAAGAAATAAACTCGATTTTTTTCTTTTTTATATACTTTCTTTTGAATTCAACGAGAAAAGAAAAAAGGATGGTCCCGACGGCCGGACTCGGACCGGCGACATCCCGGTTTCGGCTGACACGAAATCATCGTTGATGTGCCTCATTCGTGCGTTTTTGAAACTACAGCCGGGCGTTCTAGCCACTAAACTACGTCGGGACAGCTACAATCGTGAAACGGTCGATGTTCTTAGCTATCAATATCGGTGTTTCTGAACAGCGACGCGCAACCACGCGCAGTGTAGGTGAAAAAAAGGTATCGACATTTTTAATTTTTCGTGAAGTGCATCCCACTCATTCTCCCGCCTCGAAGCACGTGCAATGTTCGAGGGATCCGTGAAATAAAAACAAAGCGTGTTGCAAACCTTGTAATAAAGGAATGAGATGGATAAATAATCCGCCGGGGTTTATGCAAACCAATATGACAAGAACACGAGCCCCCGGATCGTCAAGATTACCCCAAAGAGGTGCAGCCAGCCATAAACCTTTTTTATCCGATCGCTCGTTTCATTGATTATGATCGAGATCATCACGCCAGCCAGGGCTGGTGTGCTTGGAAATCCTTCCGACGGGTTCTTCGGGAAGACCCTTTCCATCCCCGTCCGCAATTTTTGCGCCAAGATCGTCTTGTTCGAGTGGGAGCGGATAGAAATCCTTCCAGGACCGAGCGACAACGTGATTTTCAATTCCACTGAGGATTTACTCGCGGATATCAAGCTCAACGGGTATTACGGAGGCTTCCGGTTGATCAAGGCAGCCATCAAGCAATTCCACGATCACGTGAAGGAACACGAGATCGTCATTCCAGCAAAAAATTTCACTCTGCGATACACGTCTAACATTCCCCGGCAAGTCGGGTTCGCAGGCAGCTCGGCCATCATCACGGCAACCATGAAAGCCTTGTGCCAGTTTTACGGCGTTTCGATGGACAAGGCGGTGATGGCAAATCGCGTGCTCTGGTCCGAGACCAAGGAACTTGGCATTGCCGCCGGGCTGCAAGACCGGGTGGTGCAAGTCTTCGACGAGCCCGTGTTCATGGATTTCGACAAGGACTACATGGACAAGCACGGGTACGGGAAATACGAGCCCGTGAACAAGAAATTGTTCCCGTCCATGTACCTCGCCTATCAATCGAGCCTCACGCACAAGGACATCGTGCACAACGACGTGCGCCAGAGGTGGGAGAAAGGCGAGCCGAAGATTGTCGAGACTATGCAAAAATTAGCGGCAAACGCGGTGGAAGGTTACGACGCGCTGAAAGCCCACGATATCGAGAAGTTCAAGGTATGCATCAATCGGAACTTCGACCTGCGCGCGAGCATCTACCCGATCGCTGACAAGAACGTGGTGATGATCAAGCTCGCGAGGAAATTGGGTGCCACGGCAAAGTTTCCGGGATCCGGCGGCGCGATTATGGGGACCTACGACGGCGAGGGGATGTATGCCAAGATCGTGAAGGATTTCAAGGCGATCGATTGCGATGTAGTAAAGATCGAGATTTGAAAAAAGGAAAGATTGTTGCAAGCCACGCAATGACGTGTTTTACGAATCATGCACCCGTTGGGGTCTTCACGAACCCATAACTCAGGAACACGAGCCCCCAGAACGTCAAAATAATTCCAAAGAGCTGTGACCAGAGCCGGTCTAGGACATGGAGGTTGAAGAGCACGGCGCCACCGAGTTGGCCGATGAACGAGACGACCATTCCTATGATGATGATCACGGCTTGCTTCCTCACCGCGCCCGTCGATATCTTGGCGATGTAGATGTAGATCAGGAACGGGACGAGGATTACTGCGATGTTCCCGGAGTAGAGCACTATCGTTGCCAATGACTTCAGCATAAGAAACGCCAACACGAAGAGGAGGACGATGCAGGCCACGCCGAGTACCGAGATCACCATTTTCGTCTTCGTGAAGACGAATTTTTCGATCGTGTAGGTCAAGCACGTCAAGCCGGCGAGGGAAAGGCCACTACCGATAGTCCACAATGGAATATCAAGGGGTTCTTCCGCGAAGTAGTCATGATACAGCAGCACAAGCCGGCCTAGCCCGAATAATAACGTGAACCAGAATATGCCCAGCAAGAAAAATCGCGAAGTACGGACATCAGTTTTGCGCATTTTACGAAGGATAAGAATGCCGATGAGGAAAGCACCGACGATCATGCCGAGCGAGAAACCAACGATGATGTACCGGCTGATCCCTTCGATGTCATCATAATCATGAACGAGTAACATGATGGTATCCTCGAACGAATGAGTAATAAAACTTGCGAAACAATATTCACAACGACTTATAGTTTCGTGACGAGCATGGCCGAAAACAATCCCACGGTCTCTGACAAGGTGATCCAGGCATTGGAAGGCGTGAATCTCACGCAATACGAGATCGCGCTGTATTTAACACTGATCAAGCATGGTCCATTGAATGCCAGAGATCTGAGTGACAAGTCAAGCGTGCCTTACAGCCGGATTTACAACATCCTTTCCTTGCTGCTCGAAAAAGGCTACATCACGCGTGACGACACGCAACGACCGAGCAGTTATCTTGCAAATCCTCCCGATGAGGCACTTATGCTCGCGCGCAAGAAGCTCATCGACGACTTCAGCACGCATTCCAAGGTCATCGTCGAGGAGCTGAACGATATCTACTTGAAAAATATCGACGCGCCGTTCCAGATCCAGGTCCTCGTGTATCGAGGCAAGGACGCCGTGTTTAAGAAGGCGATCGCACTCATCAACTCGGCAACGCAGTCGATCATGGTCGCGGCGAACAATCTCGTGGATCTCAAGGAAAACGGTATCATCGATGTCTTGAAGGAAAAACGGTTGAAAGGCATCACCGATATCAAGATCCTTGTCGAGCAAGGCGATAGCCACAAGGATCTCTTGAAAGATCTTGCGAAGATCGGCCAAGTGCGGGTGCGGGACCAGATCTTCGGGACCGGTGTCGCCGTCGACTCCGTCGACGCGATCATCATCTTGAAAGCCCAGGTCTTCGCGCTCACGTCGTATTTTGGTATGAAGTCGGATTACAAGGGATTCGGTGCCATCGCGCAGCAATACTTCAACTATCTCTACAACTCCGCAACGGAATACAAGTTAGAATGACGGGCTCATGTGGATTCCACGGGGGGTAGCTTCTTGTGGATGCCAGATGTCTTTATCGTGTCGATGGCGACCTCGATGTCATTGATGGTCGTGATCAAGGTCAGTGACGCGACAAGCTCGTCGAGCACCGTGTTCGAGCAGCGAATGGTTCCTTCCCGGGATTTCACGTCGTAGTCCGTGATCCAGAAGCCAGCCTTGCCACTTTTCACCTCGCCGAACAAGCTGTTGTATTGGCGCCAGATTGCCTGCGCCAGTTCCTTGACGTCGGCGTTCACGGGGCGTTCCGAGAACAGCCGGAACCGCACGTATCTCTGCCGTTCGGTCTTTACCATTCAATCTGCCTCCGTTTCCTCGTCGTCAACCTCGCCCACGACGGTTTCGAGCCTCGTCCTGGGCCGATCCACGAGCATTGCCGGGTTCTTCAGGAGAGTATCCATCGCAACTTGCTTGCTCATGGCCAGCAGCAAGTTCAGCACCACGGCTTTCTGCCACGCGTTCTTGAGTTCCACGAGTTGCGATGCGTCGCTCGAGAACAACATCCTTGCATGTTTTGCACTGGCGAGTTCGATTGCCTTGTTCGCGGCGTGGATGTATTTCGACCGGGAAGCACCCCGCGTCCTGAAAAAGGGCACGAAGGGGAGCTCGATGAAGGTTCCCTGCTGCCCTGCCAGCGACGCGACGCCTTCCGTGAATGCGTCGAGCTCCGCCGGGCTTTCGAGCTTGATGATGTCGATCCGGCTGTCCTTCGCACCGAAGTTCAGCACGTCCGGATTGCTAGATTTAAGACAGACGACATCAACGCCGAGTTTTTCCCGGATATTCGCGAGACTTGCCTTCAAGTCCCTACGGTCATCCAAGATCAGCGTCTTTCTCGTGTATATCTTGAAATCGCCTTGCTGGGATTCGATGCAGCGAAGTGCATCGATCTTGGCTTTAATTGGCTCGCTGCCCGTGAGATCGACGATGAATCCATCGTATCCCACCGATCGTGCCCGCGCGACCCAGCGCGCGATGCAATCCTTCAAGGCATCGCCCGTCGCCGCGCCGCGGAACGGCACGATGCTCGTCTCGATGATCGCCAAGCCAACCACGCCACTTGGCGTGAACCACGTTCACGCGATGATCCCAGTATCAAGTAAGAACTTCAAGATATTTGGATGTTCCCCGTCGATCGATAGTTTCGAGTATGCGGTGAACTTGATGCCCACGTGGATGATATCATCGTATTGGGAAATCCGAAAGATGTTCTGCAACGCCAATTGCTTGTGGAGACGGAGATACAAGGTCTTGTTATCACCATTGTAGAATGATTCGAAATTTTGCCGGAGGACATTTTTATGGTCGTTCGGAAGTTTTTCCTTTAATTGCTGCACGAATGCGTCGATCTCCTTTTGCGATTTCAAGACATAGGTGAGGACATGGATCTTGTTCCCGTAGTCGCCCTCGAGCACCGCGGTATCGAGCCTCTTATCGAGGCCCTCCGGGTCGATCTGGAGCAAGTTGCACAATGCCATCTTCACTTTTTCGAGAAGCTCTGTCGGGTGAACGTGGATTGAGATCCTCACGAGCGATATGTGCAAATCTTGCTTCAACAGAAATCCCCTGCGGCGATTAAAGAAAGAAAGGTAGAACGAGCAATAAATACGAAAGGATCAAGCAATGATACCGATTTATTTGCCCTTGTGGTCGTGGGCGTTGAGAGAGGGTCGGACCTTCTCTGCACCGATGCCCTTGTGCCTGAGATCGCGCGCTTTTTTGCCAGCACTGGTCAAGCCACGGTAGACGCGACCCTTTTGGGTTGTCTTGCATATCCAGTTGATTTTCGGGTCGTTCACGATCGTTGGCTGAACCGGATCGACAAGGATCACTTCGTAATATTTGAAATGGCCGTCTTGCGCCACCCAGTAGGAATTGAGGACTTCCAAGTTGGGGAATCGCTTGTTCGCCCGCTGTTCTGCGATCCAGCGAAGGCTTTGGCCCGTGGTCATCTTGTTCACGCCCATCTTCGTGGGCTGGCGCCCGGACCAAGGACGCATGCGGGACACGAACGTGCCGCGTCGCACCTTCACGCGAGCAATGACAAAGCCTTGCTTAGCCTTGTAACCAAGGTTACGTGCACGATCGAGGCGCAAAGGCTTTTCAACACGAAGCACCGTTGGTTGTCGGCGCCAGAGAATCAACCGCTTGAAGTTCTCTTGCTTCACGTTCGTTTTCGACGGAGATTGCCATTCTTTGGCGAGATGTGAATACATGGACATTAAAGTTCACTAACCGATTACATTTGAAACTTGATACCTAAAATGAAGGAATGTAAATAAAAATTGGTTTTACGTTCGTGCGAAGGATGTTACTTTTTTTGTCCTTCGCCATGAAGGATAAAAGAGCTGAAGCGAAGAGAAAGCAGGAAGGAGAAAACGTAATGTCCTTCCGTTTTACTTTGCGCTCACGATCTTGACCACGTCATCGGCCTGCACCATGTAATCCTCGCCAAGTCGTCGCTTGTCCTTGGCATTGATGCCGTGGATGAAGGTTTTCGCCAAATCCGTGTGGATCTTGCCGGCGACCTCGATGAGTGTCGATCCTTTCTTCACGAGGAACACGTCTGGCAGGACCCGGCCATCGTTATCAGCATACTTGTTCTGGTCGGCGACCGGGTAAACGTATATGTATTGCATGACGTCGAAGATCACCTTGTCGAGGGCAGCTTGGATGCCGGTCGAACCGAACACGTCGAGGATGTCCGTCTTGATGCGCGCCAGTGTCGCTTTTTCCTTCTCGGAAAGCTTGTCGGGTTTCAAGATCTTGAAGTCCTTGGCGCCGGAAATATAATCGATGATCTCGTTCTTGGCGAAGTTCTTCAAGGCAAACTCGGCGAGGGCGCTGCAAGGGAAGACCTTGCCCTTGTACTCGGGCATCTCCGAGATGCGCTTGTAGTTCGTGCGGCCTTCGAGCCGGTCGACCTTGTTCGCGATGATGATGATGGGCTTCGAGTTTTTTTGCAGCTCCCGCGAGAACGCGAGCAACTGGTCAGGGGTCCACTCGTTGATCTTCTTGTCCAGCAAGTTCGCTTTCTTGAGGGCTTCGCGGGCCATGCCCTCGGTAACCCCAACGCCAGACAATCGATCGACGATCGCCGCTAGCACAGGGGTTTTTGCCGTCTGGGTCTGGCGTGCGAAGCGCTCCCAGTCCGTGCGCTCGATGAGGCCTCGTAGCCAGTAGGCGATTTCGTCCTCGAGAAACATGATATCAAAGACCGGGTCGGTCGTTCCCGGTTTCACCATCTCGCCGCGTTCATTCGTCGCCCCGGAGAAATCGACCACATGGAGCAATGCATCCGCCCGGCTTAAGTCATTGAGGAATTTATTTCCCATACCTTTGCCCTCGTGCGCTCCTGGAACGAGACCCGCGACATCGAGCAAGTCGATAGGAGCAAACCGAATGCCATTATCGCATACGGAATTCTTCGGGTTATCCTTGACATTCAGCTGGCGGCACATGCAAGGGCGCTTGACGAACCCCTTGCCGAGGTTTGGCTCGATGGTCGTGAATGGATAATCGGCGACCTTCGCATTTGCGGTGGTCGCGGCGTTCAAGAACGTGCTCTTTCCCGCGTTTGGCTTTCCGACGATGCCGATCAACATGGTATCTCAACCTGGAATCAAGATTTTAGCCGCTGCACTTGAAGATGGATTCATAGCACCCGGGGACTGAAAGGCAAGGAACTCCCCGTTCGGTTGATAGAAGTATTGTTCGTATTATTTTAAAATTTCCCGTGTAAATGAAAAACAGATATATTGGGTGAATCTCTATTCGTCTTTCGTCTCATCTTGAGACTCCTTCTTTTCGTCTACCTTCTTGATGGGAAGTTCGAAATCCTTGATCTCCTTTGCTTTTTTCATTTCCAGCTCGCTGCCGTCATCGTCCCACCCGCCCATGATCCCGTTGTCCTGTGGCTTGGTCTTCGGCGTTTGCTTTTGCGCCGGCTTCGCGGGCTCCGCGGCGGATCGCTGTTTTACCACTGGTGTTGCTTGCTGGGGCCGTGCCGCCGGCGCTGCCTTTGTCACGGCGGGCGCCTTTACCTCGGGCTTTTTCACCGTTGCGACCGGCGTGAACTTGTCGAGATCGCTGACCGAGGGAATGTCGAAATTCCTCGGGCCCGCGGGGCGGGGCCTGGAAGCGATGTTGAGGTCCTTGTCGAGGTCGGTAATTCTTTGCTCGGCCACGGCCTTCGTCTCGGGCTTCGCGACGTCGGGCGCCGGCTTGGGTTCGGCCTTGGGCGCGGGGGATGCTGGCTCCGCATCTTCCCCCTCGACGATGAACCTGGGCTTGATGACGAATTTTGCGGGCTTGGCAGGACGCGGTTGTTCAGCGGGCACGGGCGGTGTCGGGACTTCTTCCGGCGCCACCGCGGTGGCTTCTGCCTTGTTCTTGGTCACCATGTCTTTCAAGGAAGTCTTCCGCGTTGGCTGCGTGTCTTGCCCGATGATCTGATCGAGGATGGGAACCTGGTCCTCGATGATGTAGGTGTCCACGGGAACCGTTTGAGCCTGGTCAGTGTTCACGGGTGGTGCGGGCTCTTTCTTTTCCTTCTTCATCAACCGATCAGCCAAAACAGAGGAAGCCTCCTTTTTGCCCTCCTTGATCTTCTTCTTATCAACGTCCCCGCTGTCGATCCGCTCGACAAACTTGTCTATTTGCGCGCTGCGCTCGGCTTGGCTCGGCCCTACAGGTTGGAGCGATCCGATGAGCTGCTCGATCTCGTTGATCAAGTCGACGATGCGAGGCGGGTTTTCGGGGTTCCAGGATTGGAATTTCTGCGACATGGCCAGTATATCGACCACGCCGGGCGGGAGCCTGATCTTGGGGAGTTGCGGGAAGTCGGTATAGTCCACCTCGATGTCGTAATACTGGTCCACGTTCGTGTAGATGTACACCTTGTTCTTCGAGATGACACCGTCCACCATCTCGACATTGTAGACGTTTGTCATTCCCTCGTATTCGTGGAAGAGCACCTCGTCGATCTCTTCCGGCGGGATGGTGCCACCGGGAAAGCGAGCCGTGGCTTGATTGGAAGGTTTTTCCACCTTATTTTCCGCCGGCTTCGCAGTGCCTTTCGGGGTCGCGGCAACCATCTTCTCTGCGATTTTCGGTTCCTTCTTGGCGTAAAACTCCTTGAGCTCCGTGGCGAGCGTGTCGGAGAACGAGCCGAACGTTGCCGTTATATCGCACGCGTCGGGTTTGAACTCGTCGATCTCGGATTGGTACATGTTCTTGAATGCCTTGCCAAGCCGGGTTAGGAAGCCGATCGCGTCCTTTTCATCGTGCTTGTAGACGTTAACGACGTGCAAGGCCGAGATGATGTCCTCGTGATTGATGATCACGAATTCTTCGCCGTCGATGTCGATGACCTTTCCCTGGCCGATTAGCATGCCCTCGGCTTCGGCAAAAAGCTTCGTAAAGACTTGCTCATCCAGCTGTTTCGACGTGTCAACTTGCCCGTAGAAGAGCATGCATCGTTGGCTGAGATGAAAACAGAAATATGCAAAAATCTTGAGCATTTTTTGGCCTTAATTTTTTGGTCAAGATTGATGTCTAAACCCATTACTATAAATCATTATTTTGAAATTTAGAAATTTCGCGGTGGTCACGTGGATATATATCACCTAGCCGGTATCACGATGGATGACTAATAGCACCTTGCAGAAGCTGGAAATCCTTGGAAATTCTGCGAAATACGATATCTGCACGTCGACGGCGTTGTGCGGAAGCCACCAATCGTTGAGCGGTTCTAGCGCGAGCCTTGGCGTCCGATTGCCCGCAGGTTGCTGCCATGTTTACGCTGCCGATGGCCGTTGCGTGTCGCTGTTCAAGGTGCTACTCACGAACCGGTGCTCGAACGATTGCTATTATTGCGCAAATGCGACGAGCTGCCAAAACCGGAGCAGCAAGGCCACGTTCACGCCAGACGAGCTCGTGAACATATTTCTTGAATATTACAAGCGGAACTATGTTGAAGGAATTTTTTTATCGTCGGGCATCACCGGGGATCCCAACATCACCATGCAAGACATCATCGAGGTCAGTCGCCTCCTCAGGGTAAAACACCAGTTCGGAGGTTACGTGCATATGAAAGTACTGCCCGGATCCAGCCTCTCCGACATTCGGGAACTTGCCCTGTATGCAGACCGTATATCCCTCAATCTCGAGGCCCCGACGAAAAGCCACTTGTCAGAGTTGTCCGGCACGAAGGATTTCAACACGGATCTCATGGCTCGCATGATATGGATGCACGCGGTGGACAAACGGCAGAAATTATCCGCGGGTATGACCACCCAGATGATCATCGGCGGCAACGGCGCGTCTGACCATGATATCCTGAAGACGACGCACCGAATGTATTCGGATTTCGACTTGAAGCGCGTGTATTACTCGGCGTTTTACCCCGTGGAAGGCAGCCCATTAGAGAAGGTAACGCCAACGCCGATGTTGAGGGAGCACCGGCTGTACCAGGCTGATTGGCTGCTTAGGATCTACCAGTTCAACATCAAGGACGTGCTGCCCGAGAAGGATGCCAACCTGCCGCTCAACATCGATCCGAAGACGAACCTTGCCATGCACCAGTTCTCGGACCGGTTTCCGGTCGAGGTGAACGAGGCAAGTTATGATGACTTGCTGCACGTGCCCGGCATCGGCCCCAAATCGGCCCACAGGATCGTGGCGTTGAGAAAAAAAGGCATTTGCATCGATAAGGAGGCTATGCTGAAAAATATAGGTGTTGTCGTGAAACACGCGTTGCCCTTTATCGCGATCAACGGGGCCCGGCACGCGCGGCTCGACGAGTGGGCGAAAAAAAAGCACGTTGAGGCATACGTGCACTGAAGGCGAGCAAGGTTGAGGGCCATCGACAAGGTCATCGCGCACGCGCGGCGACATCACGATTGCTTGCGATTCCCGGCGGAATATTTCGCCCGGTTTATCGAAGGTATTTCGACCTTGAACGAATTGCGATTGAAACATCCAGATATCGTGAAAAAAGCCCGGGCCGTGGAAATCGAAGCCTACAAGATCAAGGGGTACATGCGCTTCGTGCCCTTCGAGAATCTACTTGCTGGTGTTTACAGGTCCCGGCACATCGTGTCCGATCTCGTCGGTTTACAGTTTAAAAAACGATATCCCGCCTGTCACGTGCTCACGTGGAACGAGACCACGCGTGATGGCTGCTACACCTTTCCCGAGGTGCTTGGTGCCTCAATCGATGCCTTGGCACCGATCTCCGGCCATCCGCTTCGCAAGGAGATTCCTCCCGGCATCATGCTTAATTGCATCTTGCATCATTTCACGTTAACCCCGGGCACCGACTTCAAGAACGAGTTCGTCGTGGACATTGCCAAGCTCTTGTTTCCAGACAATATCAGCAAGATCCCTGCCGTGTTCGACAAGCACGAATTTGCGGAGCAATGGAACGTGTATTACGACACGCAAGCCATCGATTCCCGGATTGATTATGTCCGTGCACAAAAAATGCTCGGCAAGCGGCACGCTATCGATCAACTTGGCCAGGATTCCATCGAGGTGCAGCGGGTGCTCAAGAAGGTTCCAAAGGGACAGAAACGTCTCCTCGATTTTTAAGGATTGCCGCGTTTCATTACCAGGACCATGCCGGGACAACGGACCCTGCTCGAATCGTTTACGGCGCGGGGGCACCCGAACGTTCGATCGAGCCATGAAACGACGCTGGAGTTCACGAAGGCGTCCCAGCTAACGACACGCGGGGATTGCATCGCCGGCGTCGAAGCATCACTCGCGCCTGCCGATTTCAAGGAAAGCACGAGGGCTGCATTGCAATCAAGCGGCGCATTCTTGCTCGAGATCCGCGTCGGAAACTTTATCGAGCAGGTCCACGGCCACGGGCACCCGGGATTGTCCTTGAACGATGCCTACGAGATGGTGTTCCGCAAAAGCCAGTATCTTTCCGGCCGTACCGTCCTTGTGTCCTGCGACAAGGCAGCCATGGACTTCGACCCAAAAATGAAAAAGGTAATGCAGCGGCCGGGGCAACTGATCGACGTCGCCTTGTACAAGTTAGACTAAGGTTGGAGCTCGAAGCAATAGATGTACTTGTACGGCGAGAATGGCTTGACCCTGGTAATTTGTTTTATGGCATATCCCATTTCTTGCACGATTTCAAGGCCCCGCGGGCATAGTTCATTGATCTCGTTCTCCTCGCTGGATTTTTCAAGGCCATGGAGGGTTTCGATCAATGCTACAGGAGGTTTTCCCGCCATGAACTTCCCGTCAAAAAAGTCCTGCGCGATCGTGTACCAGAACAGTATCGTCCCGGGCCTGGCCCGGCCATGGCAAGCCTGCAAGAATTCGTGGGCCTTGCGTGGCAAGTTCAAGATGATCGCGTCGAACAACCGGGGCGGCCTCGAATCGAGGTCGGGTCGCTCCAGGAATTCCTTTGCATCCATGGCGTGGCATTTTACCCGTGCCGGGTCGATCTTGTTGAGCTTCAGGTTTGCTTCCAGCAATTCGATGGCACGGGGGTTCAAGTCAACAGCCCACGAGCGGACCCCGGGATTTTTTGCGAGAGGAATGACAAAAGGCCCGACGCCGCAAAAGAGGTCCAAGACATCAAGCGTGCCACGCTCCCGCGCCCGATCCGTGACGATATCAATGATGCGCGCATGCTCGTGCGTGAGCCGCGGGTCGAAAAACGCGTTTTTGACGTCGACCCGGAACTTGCATTCGTTTTCGGCGTGCGTGGTTACGGGATCGTCTTGTCCCCATGCAAGATCGAGCTCGCTAGTCCTGAACTCGCCTGCCCGTTCCGACCGCTTCACGTAGACTGCCTTCAAGCTGGGATGCAGCTCGCGAAGTTTTTCCGCGATCACGTTCTTGTATCCTGCCAATTGCTCGCTTAATTCCAGGATCGCTATCTCGCCGATGATGTTGAATGCCCGCGGGATCAATGCAGCCAGGTCTCGCGGGATCACGTTCGAGAGCAAGGTCGCGAGGTTTCCCTTGCGGTGCTTCCGGCTCGGCGGGCATTTGCCGGTCACGAACTGGAACTCCACGTTTAAGATAGATTTCACTTCCGGTTCGGAGCCATCCAGAACCGCGAAATAGATGGAGTTCCCCTCGTGCAACGGTTCACGGTCTTCGTCCAGCAAGTCATGCTCAAGCAAGGCCATCTTGGCATCTTGAGCACGAATCTTATCCACCTTGACGCACAGAGATGCCATTCACGCGACCTCCCTTTTCAACCGTGATCCTTGAATTTAAAAATGCAAAAGCGGGCTCGGTGCGAGTTGAACGCACGCAATCCGGATATCTTCAACCTTCTTTTCAAAGGTATTAGAAGTCCGGCACCATATCCTGGCTAGGTGACGAGCCCTGGAATTGATTTCAAGACATATTTTTTGAGGATTTATGCCGATTTCGACTTGATCTTAAATGAGCTAAATCTTAATACATTTGTTGAGAAAACGTAATATATTGTTAGTGTTATATCATTCAAAGATAGATAGCAATAACACGCATGTGAAAAAAGATGTCCGAAAAAGGGAAAAAGCCATCAATGCCCAAAGTCGATGCCCTCGAATCGCTGCTTGATACCTCCGACAAGATGCAGGGCAAGCTTGACGACCTTGCGAAGGAGGTGAAGCAAAAGGGCGAGGAATTGACGAGAATCCAGGCCAAGCTCGACGAGTCTTCGAAACAGCTGAATGACATGACTGTGGAATGCGGAAAGCTCAAGATCATCGTCGAGAAAGATAAGGAGCTGAAGGATGCCCTGTCATCGCAGCTCGCTGACCTCAAAAAGAAGCTAGCCGACCTCGACGATGAGGCAAAAACCCTCAAGAAATCCGTCCTTCTCAAAGACGAGGCCATCTCTACAAAAGACAAGCAAATCATCGATAAAGACCACATCATTTCTACAAAAGACGATGATAACAAGAAATTGAACGTGCAGATCACTGACTTGACATCAAAGGTTGCTGCTTTCCAGGACCAGATCTTGGCATTGCAAAAGGAGAACGAGCAAGTCAAGCTCAAGGAAGAGAAGATGAAAGCCCAGATGCTGGAGGTCACCGAGAAGTATGATAAGGCAAAGTCCAAGATCCGGGACAGTGGCGATTCCGCCCTGGGCGCGACCATGGAGCTCGAAAAATTCAAGACGCAGCTCCAGCAAAAAGAAACGCAAGTCACGGAGTTAAGTGGCCGTCTCGGCTCGATATTGACCGGTGGAAGCGGCGTGTTGACCGACAAGGAGAAATTGATTGAAGTGTTCAAGGCCATGGTTCATAAAACACAGCGGTCGATCAGGTTCTGCGTCCCCAGCATCACACTCTTGGAATCGCTAGGATTGCTTGCGGTCATTAAGGCATTCCCACGAACGGCCGTTGTGCAATGTGCCGGTGATATCAAGGCAACAGACGAGCATATCATCATGGACTTGAAACAAAAAGGCGTGATTTTCACCCAGTATGATTTAAAAGATAGGTGGGTCATAAACCGTGATGGTGAAGACGTGATCATCGCCTTGGAAAAAGCCGACGGGCATATCATCGGGTTTTACTCCAACGAGCCCCGCTTTGTCTCCGTTCTAAACTCCGTGGTCATGGAGCCGTGGGTCAAGGGCATCAAGATCTAATCTTTTTCTCCCTTTTTTTCGTATTGTCCTGGAATGTCCCGATGAGGTCGAAATCTGGATCGGAAATCCAATCAACCAATCCCGGGGTCACCGCTTTTCTATCGACGCGGCCATCGACGAGATCCGTGATGAGATGGGCAATATCCGATATGGTCTTGCCTGTTGTGTCGATGTCGTAAAAATCATTACCGCGTGCCTCTTGCATGTGGTACGTGCAAGTCCCGAGGACCTCCGACTGGACATTCTCGGCGATCTTGCTTTCCGAATAGTCACGCTGCTCGAGCCTTGCCTTCACGACCCGGGGATGCAACCGGAGGACGACAGCATAGTCACAAGCATCCGCGACGACATCTGCAAGTAAACCTTCAATGATAAGCCATGGAATGCTTTTTTCCTTGAAACTACCAATTTCCTTCAGCAATGCTTCCCTGAGGCGATCCTCGTCGACGATTCCCGTGTCCTTTTGTTTATCCCACGAGTCGACCAAGCTGCGGGATTTAACAAACTCGGTCAAGGAGATAACTTCGGCTTTTAGGAGTTCTTTCAACGCCGCGGCGACTGACGTTTTGCCCACTGCCGGCGTGCCGGAGATCGCGAGGATACGCACCATTGGAAACCCACGTGGATGAGGGATTTAAAAAGTTTCCCGGTGATGTAATACAATAATGGCTGTCCTTCAAGGTATTTCGGTAAAATAAAAGGTTCTGGAGGATTCCATTGCTTATCATCACCCCGACTGAAGATTTCGCGCGATCGTGGCGAGGTTCCCGCACATGTTAAACGGAATTTCCATCCGGCGTTGCACCCGGGACGAGCTCGGCATCGTCATGAGCATCAATGAAAAGACGCTTCCGGAGAATTATCCTCAGTTTTTCTACGAGAGCATTATCGAGCGCTTCCCGGAAAGCTTCCTGGTCGCGGAGGACCTGCAAACGAACCAGATCGTGGGGTATGTCATGTTCCGGATCGAACGGAACCTGGAATCAGGACTAAAGTTCATCAAGAAGGGTCATCTCGTTAGTATTGCGGTCTTGAAGGAGTATCAAGGCCGCAAGATCGGCGAAAACATGCTCATCGAGGGTATGAAGCAAGTGAAGAACTACGGGATCGATTTTTACGTGCTGGAAGTGCGATTGTCGAACACGATCGCCATCAGTTTGTACAAGAAACTAAAATTCATTATCGAGAAGACAATCCCCGAGTACTATAGGGACGGGGAAGATGCTTACTATATGACTTTAAAAGTGAGCAATTTCGAGCCGGACGGCATATGAACTGCGCGTGATTCAAGGCTTGGCTTGGACCGCAATTTCCTCGACCGTGGATTCGAATTTCGTCGGGAGCTTTTGCACGAGTTGGATAATCTTATTGGCGGTTTGCTTCTTCCCGCGGGTATATAACTCGTAGATGTACTTTCCACTTTTCATGCAAAAACCAGATACGTGAATCGGCGGGTCCTTCACTTCCTTTATCACGTTCGATATCAGTTTCACCATATCGTCGTCGATCTTGTCGAACACGAACGAGATCTTCGTCACGTCGGGTGTATTCAAGTAATACGACGTGATCTTGAGAAAATCCTTCGCCGGAGCGAAGATGCCGAGGACATATTTGTACCCGTTAGGATTAATCTCGCCGAGATTGCTCGGGAGGGGGATCGACTTGTTCTGCACCGTCAAGGCTGCTGGCCATAGCATGAAACGAGTGAGCTTTAGGTCGTTCTCTTTCTTTTCGGCCACGGGATGACACCGGTGCGTTTTTGTCGGTTATTACCAATCATTATAAATTAAGCGGTTGTTATTAAATCTAAGATCTAACCGAGATCTAACCGAGATTTCAACAACTGCGAGGCCTATACCGTGGAATCTGCACCTCGGGAGAAATTCCAAGTATTTCCGTCTCCACCAGCACGTATCAAGGACGTGGTGGGAGGCGTCTTCGACGCGACAAATAAAGAGCTCGAAACCATCTACGGCAAAGTGAAACGAGTTTTGCTCGTTGCAGTAATCATCGCGAAAAAATACACGCCTGCGGGGCAGAGCGACGGGGAGAAACCAAAGAAGAGCCTGCTGAACTTAACGTTGGACGATGGAACGGGCATTATTCAAGGAACCTGGTTCGGCGTAGATGAAGACACAGTTGATGAATACGATATAGGCGATAGCGTGATGCTGACCGCGAGGATCGGAGCTTATGAAAATAAAATCAATATCATCATCGACGGGATCAAGAAAATCTCGAACCTCAACGATGAATTACACCACCGAGCTCAAATATTGAAAAAACTACAGGCATTGGAGCACGCGGGAAAGCCACTTGTCTTGCCAAATGGAGGCCGCATCGACAAGGAAAATGACGAGGCGGCTAGATTTTTCGAGGGCAAGGGAAAGGGGGAGGAAAATATCGAAGCTATCGAGAAACCGGTTATCGTCGCGGAATCTAAAGAGGAAAAGCTCCAGTTCACATCGAAACTCGCAGAACAGCAGGTGGATTCGAGCGAAAATGGAGCCGAGGGTGGTATCGAGGCCGAAGCTGGTGACGATTCCGGGGATGAACAAGAGCTGGGCAACGATGACGATCTCGTCAAGGACACCATCATGGCCACGATCATGCAACCAGAATACGCGGACGGCATGACCGTCGACCAGCTTCAAGAAGCCACGGAGCTCGATTCCAAGGTCATTGCACGGGTCTTGAAAATCATGGTGAATGAAAAGACCTTGACGAAGATCAAGTCGAAACCAGACACCTACCGTGCGAAATGACAAGATATTTGTATTTCGGTTTGTTATAGATTCCTGGTAGATAGAGAATGGATGAAGCTGAATATATCAAGCTGCTGGACCATGCGCTGAGCCAGTTGCCACCCGACGTTATGAAACACGAAAAGTTCGTCATGCCCGAAGCCCAGATATTCATCGAAGGAAGCAAGACGCTCATCAAGAATTTCAAGGTGCTTGCCGAGAAGGCATTGCGCGATCCAAAGCATTTCATGAAATTCATCGTGAGCGAGGTGGGCTCCGCCGGCACGTATGACGACCAAGCGGGAAGGGCAATTTTATCGGGCGCGTTCACGAGAAAGTTGATCATCGACACGATCGACAAATACGTCCGGGATTTCGTGGTATGCAAGACGTGCGGTCGCCCCGATACCGTGATCGACAAGGAAGGTCGCCAGGCGGTTTTACACTGCAAGGCGTGTGGGTCCAGCCGTGCCATTCCAAAATTATAAGCCCAGGATAGAGCAGCAGTGAAGAACACAGTACACTTGAAAATACACGAGATGCAAGACAAGCAATTCTTGAGCTGCTGCGACAGTGACTTGCTCGGTAAAACTTTCACTGAAGGAAAGACTTGCTTGCGAGTCACCGAGTCATTTTACAAAGGCACTGAGATCACGCTCGAGGAAGCGAGTATCATCATACGAGATAATATCAAGGCGATGGACAGCGTGCATATCATCGGCGAGCGGATCATTGATTATTTGCACGAGAAAGACGTGATTTGCAAGGATGGAGTCCGGCGCGTGAACAAGATCCCGCATCTCATCATCATCCACATGTAAATAGCGGGGAGATCAAACGTATGAACCGATTTTGCCCAGTTTGCGGAAAAACCGTGAGCCTGGAGGACATCAAGAAGTATGACGGGACGTGCAAGACCTGCTATTACAAGAACCACCCGCTCTTCACCATGGAAAAGAAGTCATTGTTCATCCAGATTTGTCCCCAATGCTTGAAATATCGCAACATCGAGGAAAGCGACAAGGCTTGGTACATTCCCGAGCGAAAAGAATACAAGGACGTGTGGTTTCAAGCGATCCACCATTTTCTCATCAGCAAGATCAAGGGAAGCGACGCGCTCGATTTCTTCATCGATCCCACTCATGAACCATCCGTGATCGACTCGGGCAAGAAGAAAATCGTGTGGCTGGAACTGACTGGCCGGTCGCGGCCCGAGGGAACAGAGGGCGAGGAACCCCGCGAGGAGATAGTTAAGATCCAGCTGAAATATTCGGTCGGGACGTGCAACGATTGTGCCCAGAAACATGTCGGATATCACAATTCCCTAATACAGCTGCGATCTGGCATGAAGCGGGTCGAAAATGAACAACGGATCGCGGATCTCAAGCAAGATATTCTTGATTTCGCGTCCCGCTCGGATTTCCATGGCACGAACCAGATCACGTCCGTCGAGGACGTGAGCGGTGGCGTTGACATCAAGCTCATGTCCAAGCAGCTCGGGAAAAACATCACGAACTACGTGAGGAAAAAATATTGCGTCGACGTTAAGGAATCGTTCAAGATCGCCGGCCCGGACAAGGAAACCGGGGGAAACCTGACGCGGACATTCTATGGCATCCGCCTCTATTCTTTCGTGCCCGGGGATGTCTTGCTCTTCGAAAAAAAAGGCGAGCCATGCATGATCTTGCGGGTCACGTCGGCCATGGCGCATCTCGTGTCCCTCGTCACGGGACGGATCGAGCATGCTAAGCCGGACACGTTCACGGAGGAAGACCTGATCTTCCAGGTCAACAAGGACGATCCCATCGAGTTCCAGGTCGTGTCCTTGAACGAGCAAGATGCCACCATGAACCTCATGCGGACCGATACCTACGAGGAACGCGTCGAGAACTTCAAGGAATGGCTCGGCATCGAGCAAGAGGAGGACATCATCAAGGGGTTCTTTTTCGCGGACAAGCTCTACTTGTTTCCGCTTGCACAAGTAGTTGATCACGATAAAGGCGGCGCGGAGCCTGATGACGAGGTTCCAGGTCGGGAGGATCACGCTCGCGATGCTGAAAGCGATGATGTCGATACCGGCGAGCAAGATGACGAGGATGACGGCGATGACGACGCGGGTGAATGATCCTTGCGGCTCGCCAACAACCCCGCATTCATGGTGACGGAAAAGGGCCTGTTTTTCGGCCTCGTGCCGAGTAGCGACGTTTTAAAAGGCACGAAACCGCCGTTTTTCGTGACCGTGCTCGATCGCGTGAAGGAGAATTGCCGGGCGTTCACGGTGCCGGCAAGGGATGTATTTCCCGATGCGCCTATTTTTTACTCGGTGAAGACCAACACGCAACCTTTTGTTTTGAAAGTTATAGCCATCGCGGGCCTCGGGGCACAGGTCGTGTCGCCGAGGGAGTTTTTTATGGCGGTCGACGCGGGATTTCCCGCGGATAAAATCATCGTCGACGGCATCTTTCGCGATGAAACGTCGTATGATCTCGTCAAGGATCATGATGGATTGCTCTTCATCGAATCCTGGACATCGAACGTGTCCAAGCTCCAGCAAGCATGCGAACGTTTTGGAAGGAAAGCCCGGCTCGGGTTGCGGTTCAAGTTCCCGAAAAAAGACAACCGCCTCGGGTTCTCCCTCGCCGACGAGGACGCCATGAACGCGCTGGGAGCAGCGATCGGCAGCGGTGATCGCGTGCGGCCCGTGATGCTTGCATGCCACCCGGGATCGCAGGTCCAGGATCCCCACGACCACGTCGTGGCTTGCAAGACGCTGCTCGATGCCCACGATTACCTCGAGCAGCGGCAAGGCATGCCGTTTCCGAAACCCGTCCTGCTCAACCTTGGTGGTGGATTTGCCGAGCCAGAGATGGCGACGCCGGCACGCCTCGCAGGCACCATGCACGCGATAAAGGATACCATGACGGCCAATCACTCATTGAAGGATTTCGCCGTGTGCTTCGAACCCGGCAGATACATCGTCGGGGACGCCAGCGCGATCGTTTCGACGATGGTGGAAACATTTCGTGACGATGCCGGGGCGCGCTGGGCATTGCTCGACGTTGGCATGGACGTGCTCACGAGGTTCGCCAACAGCCATTACCGCTTCTTCTCGATGGAACATCCCGATGCACCGCACGGGACCCCGATCAGCTTCCAGGGACGCGTCCCGACGGAGCAAGACGTGTTCGGGAAGGGCGTACATTTCATCAAGGACGCGAAGGCCGGCGAGCACGTTTTGCTCATGAATTGCGGGGCATATAGCACGACGTTCTCCATGCGGTTCAGTTTCGAGCAACCCCGTTGCGTTGTCGTGGACGGGGATGCGTATTCGGTCCACGAATTAACCGTGCCGTGAGCAGCTCCGTGGATCTGGAATTGGACACGGGGCAAGAAGATGGCTTATTTTTCCCTGGCAAGCCTTGGGAATCGTTCGTCTTGCACGTCCTTTCCGTGCCGTATCAACTCATAACCCGTAACTAATTGTCTCCCGGGCTTTTGCGGGCGCTTGAATCCAATCGTGTTTATCAAAAAGATCCAAGCATAGAACATCGTTGATGAGGAGGTCGAGTGCCTATCGTACAACCAGTACGCGTGATGACTAAGAATATAGGTTTAAATGCCTAACGGCACAATGTAAATTATCGATTGATTGGTTGATTATAGAGCCGAAGAATTATTCTACCCGAGATTCCATACGGATCAAGATCCCTTGCAATAGTGACCGTTTAATGTCCGTGGATTATGTCAGCATCATCGCAACCTTGCAGCAATTGAACCCGTCAATCGCTGGGGTCATCATCACGTCGATGACTGGGGATATCATTTATTGCACGAGCAATTGGCAGCCAAATCCCCAGGAAGTGAAAAATGTCATCAACGCGTGGCGTGGCGGTAATTCGATTTCGGTCACCTTGCAAGGCGTGAAGTTCTCGGTCCTGCAATCGGTTCAAGATCGGTTCATCAGCACGAACATCAAGAAACAAGGCCACCTCGTCGGAGCGACAACGCCCGGTGGCCAATGCTTGCTCGGGTTCGTCTTGCCCGATGCCGCGTATGATGGAGCATACATGGACGTCGCACGAGCGGCGGGGCAAATCCGACCGGGCGGGAGCACCGCAGGGCTGGCCATGACCGCCGCCACGCAGGACGTGGCCTTCCAGAAGACTGATGTCTCCGGCGTGCAGTTGCAATCATCCGGAGTTCCCAAGGGCGCGCAAGCAGCACAAGGAGGAATGGCTGCGGGTGGCGGGAGTCCGGAGGCACAGGAAGTCGCCCAGCTCTTGCAATGGGTGCGAGATCCAAATGGCCTCGCGCAATTCATCCAGTATTGCCTCACGAACTATGACCAGGCACGCGTCGCCGCGTTCGCTCGGTTCTACCGCACGCTGCGGCAGATCCTGGGGTAAATTTAAGGCATACCTTGCTATTCTTACTTCTAACATCCAGTAATTGTATAAACGAAATTTTGGTACAGAGATAGGGTCTGATGTCACCGGAATAAAGAAGAGTGTGATAGTTAATTGGTATTATCGATTTACGATATGAAATTCGACCGCTAAATTTTAAATTATGAAAACAAGATTAGGTCTAATGTCTGGATAGCGATCAAAGTTTAATAGTCTAGAAACGGATACTTGTACAGACAAGCGCGAGATCGAGGATCTTCGAGGAGATTTGCGCTGGCAGTCTCTCAATAAAATCTATTGATGATGACAATGACCTTTAAATTCGGAACAGAGATTGGACTTGATGAATCGGACATAACGAAGTTAGAGCCAGAAGTAGCATTTATCACAGAGAATACCGAAGTCGAAGCAATCGCGTTGACGACCGCCGAGGGTTTTCAAATCGCCTTCGCCGCCGTGCCGAGTTATCACCTCGATTCCGACGCTTTCTCTGGACTGGCCAGTGCGCTCACGATGACCGGCCGCACGACGCTCATGAGCGTGTTCCAGAAGGAGCTCGACGAGATCATCGTGCGGGCGGAGAATGGCTACATCGTCGTGTCGAACGCCGGTCGGTTCGTGCTCGTCGGGGCAAGCCGGCTCATCAACTCCATGATGCAGACCGTGAAGATCTTCCGCCAGGCTGCAGGTCGCATCGCGCAGAATTTTCCCTCGCGTGGCTGAATGAATCGGGTAGAAAAAAGGTCCTATTTTTTACTTTGCACTCTTTAAATCTACTAGGCAGTCTTCAATTCCTGCATGGTCGAGACCATGATGACGGGAGATCATGATGCAGACCGTGAAGATCTTCCGCCAGGCTGCAGGCCGCATCGCGCAGAATTTTCCCTCGCGTGGCTGAACGAATCGAGCAGAAAATTGATTACTGACCAAAACCCGTGAATCGAGAATGAATAGAGAAATGATTATCACGTTCGGTCCCACGTTCGCATTCGTGCCTCAGCGACGACCTCTATTTTTCCAGGAATGCTCATCCGTGGAATTTCACTCATCGTGGCTGCTCAAGTGGAAAAATAATTCTATCGCCCCGAGCGTCACGATAGGTATAGGCCAAATTCATCATCGTTAGTTGGCGTCAAAAAACAACAATTCGCGTGCTCGTGCCCCCTCTTTTGATCCATATTCTCTTTCCGTCACATCGCATGCCCGTTCGTAAAAAAACTATGTTCGGGCCGAGTAAGTCTTTTTAATGAATAGCCCAGCAAATAATGAGAGAATAGCAATAAGAACACCAATAACAACAATTAATGCAAAGTTATTGTCAATTTTTTCCGAGATCATAGGAAATTGGGGTATATAATGGGAGACTATCATGAAAATCACATAGGTTCCGCCATCGGTATTCTGTATTTCGGAAGGAATTTGCTCAAAGGTATCACTTAGAATGTAGAGTTGGTTCTGGAGTTCAAAAAAGCGCGTGAAATTGACATTGGAACACACATACGTTTTATTAGCTTCTAGATAAATGGAATATGCTTGAATCCATTGCTCAGGAAGTCCACTAAAACACCAAGGAGCCATAAATTCTGTCCCCGGAGAAATTAATGGAAGTTCATAAAAAAACAAGCCATTAATTGGAATATTTATGGCATATGTAAAATTGAAGGTGAAGGTTAATTCGTAAGTTCCTGTTGTTGGTGCTGTAAAAATAACACTCGTCGGAGGCACGTTTTCACTACAGAGGGAAAAAATTGTTGAATTATCTAAGCAAGATCGTAATGTATTATTTAGATACAGGTTACTGGTCCCAAAATAGTAGAAATACGTTACATTCGCGGTTAAATTGACGCGATTGTAGTAAGTCCCGGCCGAATTGTTAAAAAAGAATAATCGAGGATCGTAGCTCACGTTCACGTCTAAAATAAATGGATTATCTTTGTCGGTACTTATTATGTAATCGTGAAAGCAATCATCTTGATTCACGCCAATTTTTCCCTCTTCATTCCGCGTTGCAGCATGAAAAGAATCATCTACCTTTAAGATGGGAAGTGTAAGCACTAAAAGAATCCATGCAGCTAACAAGGCTAAAGATCTGACATGTTTTAGCATTTTTCGAACCTGTAATCTCCAAATATTGTAAAGGGAATTTTAATATCACGATCGACTAATTGCACTTAATATCGAGTTAGACCATAACCCGAAATATTCTCGCAGCATTGGATCAACAATCTAAGGGTTAGAAAACATCCCATTACCCCAAGGATTTTCATTTTCATCCGTTTTCAAGCCAGTAAGTTTTGGTTTTATGTCGTGCAAAAGTTTTTCATAAGCTTGGTTATAATTGTCACATTCTGCCGAAACTAGCTGATATAATTCCTCAAACTTGCTCTGCATTACTCGTTTTCGGTTTTCTCCCGGTTGTCGCCATTGTTGATCCTCAGAAGATTGTATTTTCAAGATGCCGCGTTTGATGGTGTCCAGGATCATTTCTTTGGTAAAGGAGTCAGTTATATTGAAATACTCGATTTTTTCGTTAAATTCTTGATCAATCGATCCCCGGTCTAGATCTGCATTGAAAATACGAGCAGTGATGTTCCACGTTCCAGATTTATCAACTGTAACAACATGTGAACCAAGTGAATAAAATACAGCGTTGTTACAGCTAATGGATATGTTGCTAACGTCGATTCCGGACTCGGGATCCCATGCATCTACTGTAAAATTAACATCTATCCCACCTATCGGATTTAAGTTATATCCGTTAATTTGAATGGTGATAATAGGCGGTGTGAGATCATCATCAATAACTTCGATGTAATCTGTTTTTTCACTCCAGAGATTATCCCCCGTATAATCATTATCATTATCTTCTGCGTAAATGTAAAACACGTGCATGCCCAATTCGTGTGGAATCGGTTCCGTGCCTGAAGGATATCCGAATATCCGAACTATTATTAGTTCAGACAACAATATCTTATGCGAAGGATGACCTCAAGATGAATGTTCAAGGCGATGATTATGATCCTACCAAGATCGAAAATGCTCTACGAGGTGAACCTGGGGAAATTGATGAGTATCTTGCTAGGAAAGGTTTGAAGTGCGTGGATGTCGAAGAGGGGCCGCTTCTTGGATTCGTGGTGGGCATTTATTATACGACAAGGAGCGATGCTCAAGTACCCCTATCTTCTAATCTTTTAACCGATTTCGTGAAGATACTGCAAGATGATGCCGTGCAGATGGAATTTCTAAGTATCAATTCTACCGAATCCTCATCCGCTGGATATTCAATTAATCGTGAGGTGTTGGATAAAGATCGGTTAAAGAAAGAACAGCAAGGGTCATTCCATACTTATCGCGGTTTATTATGCGAGATGGAGAGACTTCCAATCTCGAGTAAGAAGATGATCCAAGTCATAAAAGAACCATCGGCGAGAGAACTATCACCCTCCAAACCACCTAAATCATCAGAGATCAATTATCTAGGACACTTGAAGGTAAGTTCGAAGGAATTCGAGGAAAAGATAAAAGAAGCAATGATCGCGGAGAACCACGGCGCCATGGATGAAATATTATTGAATTTTTTGTTCATGGATAATCTAAAACATTTGGACAGGAACCTGGTCAATGGCCCCGATAAGATCTATGAATTTCGGGTTAAAGCTGTCCATAAAATCGATCCTGCCGTGTTCGAGAAACACTACAAGTTGCTGAAAATACAGAATGTCATATTCGACCTGTCGGAATTTCTCGATTGGAAATCAAACATTGCATCGTGATTGCGAAAATGAGTGACCTGCCCCCAGGAATCGAGGACCTGCATGATGATCGCTTGACCCTGGTTAGAGGAATGGATGGTTGGTATAGTAATGGCGCAAGTTTTACGCAAATCTGTTTTGTTTACGAACGCCAATATCGCGCTTTGAAAGAAGTGGGTGCCAGCGATGAAAGTTTTGGTGCCTACCCCAATGGTATGCGCCAATTTTTAGTATATAATGGCCACGTGGTGGAAATGATTTTTGACCATGACACGATATCAACCGATATCGACTTTACCACCTTTCCATTTCTCATATCCTTGGAATTTCGCGAGTGCAAGCTCAAGATGATCCCGCCTTCGATAGCAAAGATTCCACGCCTCCAAAACTTCCAATTTCATGATAATAAAATCCAAGAAGAAGGAAATATCATCGAAATCAAGTTTCCAATTGCTGAGATTGATCTAAATTATAATGGACTTAAAAAGATCCCATTCTCCTTTTCGTATCTAGAGAAGATCGTTTCACTCGATATTCGAGGAAACAAACTTAAAGAACTGCCAGCGTGGGTTTATGACTGCACAAATTTGGAAAAGCTTTATTGCGGGGATAACGGTAACCTCGAATTCTCTCCCCGGGTCAAGCAACTCACCAAATTAAAAACCTTGACGATAGATAAGTGGCCCCTTCCCACGATACCAGATATTTTGCAAGACATACCGAACTTGGAGGATTTTTGGGGATGGCAAGGAGAGATACAAGAACTACCTGCTTGGATTGGTAAATGGAAAAAGTTGAAATTTCTTTCATTTAGATCGAATAAGATAAAGGTGATACCAGATTCTATCGGAAATCTTGAATC
>JAUQYW010000179.1 GCA_030587525.1 Candidatus Sigynarchaeota archaeon
AACCCGGGTCGAGCATATCGAGCAAGAACTCCTTTTTCGGCATCGCTTGTTCGATGATCGTTTTCCCGATGCGTTTCCAGAATGAAAAATCCTTAGTCGCAATTCTTAGAACGATTATTGGCCCGTTTGCGAATTGAAATGCTGCCTCCGTTTCTGATGGCGGACTAGGTAGTTGAATCCCGGGATCCCGGCTTTCCAGGACCACGGGAATGAAAAATAACGATGATGATGCCTCGCTGCTTTTTCGCACGCCCACGATCGCAAAGCCATACACGCTAACTTGAACCTGGCTCGGATCATTCAGATCCACGTGCTCGGAGATGCTGACAAAGCCAAGCACGTTCAATTCTTCGGGTTTCAGGGTCACCCCCGACAAGCCGGACCACCGGAATTGATGGAAGCAACCTGCGAAAAAATCCCGCGTCCATAGCAGGTCTGTTAATGCTTCTCGCGTGAAGACTCTTTCAAGCCGGGTGATTGTATTATTCGCTACCACGTTATACCACCATATACGAACATAATAGATCAAGTTATTGCGCGCTATTCGATATTTCTGAGATCGCTTTTCGCATTTCTTCCGCGACGACCAGGGGACTAGTCCGCACGACGCGCATGGAATCGGCCATTTCGGCACCACCGATCGTTTCAAAAGGGATGAGATCCAAGAAGACGTGGAAAAAACTCTCGTACCCATAGGGCTTCGCGTTGATGATTAAATTCCGGTTCTTTTCCACGCCAAGTCTATTCAACGCCTTGCTGGTATGTTGCAGCAATTGGCTCAAATCCGCGATCTGTTCCGCTTTCAAGTCATCTATCCGCTCGACGTGCTCGCGTGGGGCCAAGCGGAGGTGGTAATTGCGCACGGGAGAGCCTGATGTGAACAATGTCCAATGATCCGAGACGGCGATAACCCGAGTTCCAGACTCGTGCTTTGACTTGCAGAGGTGGCAGCCTTTCTTCTTCATCTCGTCGAATGCCTTGAGCATGTTTTCCATCCGGGAACCATGGCCATCCTCGACCAGGTCAATGTACACCTGGGCGTGCAATCTCGGCACGGAGCCCCCGACTTTGCTTCCGATGTTGAAAAATGGAGACACGGGGATGAGTTGAACGCCTTTCTTGTTTGCCTCATCCCTCACGAACTTGATGCCCTCGATCATGCTGGCGAACAGCGCGGATAACGTTTCCTTGCTTAGATCCTCCAGGTTCTCGCCATACTCGCGCGGTGTCGAGATCAAGTTCACGCCCATTGCGATTTTTGCATTTTCATCGAGGCCCTTTTCGATGTAGGTCTTGATTTCGGCATCGATGACCCGGCACATCGCCGGAAATTTATTCACGAACGTGATTGCTTTTTCGCTCGTTTCCTGGATGCGTGGTTGAACCGAAAAGGGATTATCTACTCGGGTCTTGCCATCGCAAATAGTTATCGAGTTTGCATCGCCGATTTTCTGGCCACTCGAATCAGTATAGTCCTTTGCATCGATGGTTGCCTTGAAAAAATCGATGAATTCGCTCCCCTTTTTCGCCGAGTCATCGGGTTTGCTTTGATATTGGTTCACACGTTCGCTCCGTATGGGTGAAATGTAAGAATAATGGCCAAATTGCTTCAAGAGCTTTATGGTATATCCGAATTCGTGCAATTCGATGGCCGCTGAGCTTAACGGGTCCCATCGTTTCACGGGAACATTTTTAATGGTATAAAAATTGTACCGGGAAATGATACCCCAGTGCATAAAGGGAATTTTTTCCAGCTCGAGCATGCTGCTCGGTTTTTTTTCGGATGGCTGCTCGGCCATGTGAATTCACGATGTTTTAGTTACCCGAGCCAAGTTTCAATTTCAAGCTTATCTTGAATTCCTTCTCATTTGGGATGAACACCATGTTGATGGCCTGGTACCTGGATTGGTAATCATCCGTGTTCATGCGTGAATAGGTGTCGTGGGAATATGTCCACACTTTGAATGCACTTGAAAACTCGAAATTAAGCATTAAATTATAACTAGCATCCTTCACGCTGAATGTTTGGCCCTCGAATTCCATGCCTTGCAACGGGTTACCATCTCCGCCGTCATGGTGTAGGCTAAACTCCTTGGGTTCTCCATTTAAGTATACGGGAAAATCGACGATGAACATGTACCTTTCGAAGAAATCA
>JAUQYW010000180.1 GCA_030587525.1 Candidatus Sigynarchaeota archaeon
TTCTTGAGGTCGTCCGAATCGTTTTAGTCTAAGGGAGTAAGATGCGCCATCGCAAGAATCCACCGCGTGATTGGCGGCGTATCCACATCAAGGGCTACTCATACCGCCGCAGGGTAAAAGGCCGTCGCAAGTTCAAACTCATACGGGTCAAGGCTTATTCGTATTGGCTTCAACCATCGAAACGCGGCATCATTCCCAAGCGTGTCAAGATTGAAAAGCTCAAGCGTGAATGGATACCCTGCATCGAGTTCGAGAAGCGCATCGTCGCCATGAAGAAGGCCGACGGCGAAACGGTCGCGGATATGGACCGCATATATCATTCCAAGCGCAAGACGGACGTGGTGAACCTTGAGGATTCTTTCGTGTGGACCGTGCCAAAACGTCCAAGCAAGAAGATTCTTTTTACCACGTTCCGCTTTTGGTTTTGGGTATACAGTTCACTTGAGGAATCCTATTATCTTTTTACTCGTACTACCCCAAGGGGGTCTGATATTTTGGATTACGAGGGGGCGCGTTCGTATTGCGCGGCGGTATACGATAAAATCAGCGATGAATTGCTTGAGGACCGTCGCGTCGTGGGGAAGAAGGAATCAGGGAATTACTTAGAGGCAAAAGGGCTCGTAGCCTGGACGGCCTACGCCGCTTTCGCCCCGGTCCCGTTCCACGGGGGCCGTCCTAAAGGGTCCAAGAACAAGAAAAAGCGCATGAAATCCCGACGTAGGCGATAATGCTCAAGACCGTATCCTATCCCGACTTCATCCGTCACGGCATAAGCCCAAATCATCGTTCCTTCACCCTTGACAAGAACCTTCGTATCTTCGGGGTCGATACTGAAACCCTCGACGGGGCCCCCTGGACCGTGCAAGCCCACGACGGGCATGACACTCTTTTTGCCTACGTCAATGAGCGAACGATATTCCCCCGCCTCATGTCGTGGCTTGAGCCCCGATGCCGTGAGCATGGTTGCAATCTCGCCTACTTGCATAATCTCAAGTTCGACATACCCGTCCTATTCTCCGAGAAGCGCGACAACATCTTCGAGCAAGTGAACGATATCACCTTCACCTATAAGGGATGGGAAATCAAAATGCTGTTCGGGAAGATAAACACCTTCGAGGCGCGGCGCGGGGATTATCTCATCAAGTTCGTCGATTCGTTCGCCTTCACCACGACGAGCCTAGCCAAATCCCTCAAGATGTTCGGATGCGAGGGCCGCAAGTCCGACACGCCGAAGTTCCTGGGCGAGAAGCCGTTGAAAGACGCGGCTTTCGAGGCGTATGCCAAGAACGATGCCGTCATTCAATACGAATTGGCCTGTAAGATACTCGACTTCCACAAGAAGTATACAGTCCGTCCGTCGATATCCCTTCC
>JAUQYW010000188.1 GCA_030587525.1 Candidatus Sigynarchaeota archaeon
AAGGCTTCGCACACGTTCTTGTACCCGTCGACGTTCACGCGATCGAACGTTTCCTGCTTCAAGCCCCTGATGATCCCGGCTAAATTAAACACGACGTCCATGCCAACGAAAGCCTTTTTCAACGAATCTATGTCCGTGATGTCTCCATAAACAAACGTGATGCCCTTGAGGTCTGGTACCAGGTCCTTAAGCAGCGATAGGTCGCTCGTCTTGCGTACGAGTGCATACACGTCGATACCCTTGCCGAGCAAGAGCTTGCACAAATGCGAGCCGATAAACCCGTTCGCGCCAGTCACGATTGCTTTCATGATCCGATCATCTTGCGAGGTGCAATAGCTGGTCCTTCGTTGCGTAAGTTCTTAATTGTTCGGCTGGGTCGGTTAGCTCGTGCCGGCCAATTCTTATATGCCCACGCGAATTTCACATCACATCACCAACGGAGTTGCACATCAAATGGGATCAAACGCTGGAAAATTGCGAGCATCTCATATCCTAGTCAAAAAGCAAAGCCAGGCGCTGGATATCAAGAAAAAATTGGATGCCGGCGGGGATTTCAAGAAATTGGCATTGGAATTCTCGGAATGCCCGTCCAAGAAGAAGGGCGGCGATCTTGACTGGTTCACGCGCGGCAGCATGGTGCCCGAATTCGAGAAGGCCGTGATCTCGATGAAGATCGGCGAGGTCTCCGACCCGGTCAAGACGCAGTTCGGGTATCACATCATCAAACGAACCGGATAAAAAACCGGATATGTTTTTTCTTATTTTTCACTCGGGCAAGAACGGGAAGCATTCAGCGACGAGCGCGGCTGCCGGGGTGAAGGCTTCCTTGTTGATCGGGTCGACGAGGTCGTCCTTGAACCGCTCGTAGAATCGTTCCGAGAATAACCGGAGCCCGTCCCGGAGCGCTCGTGATGTCCGCGTCGCCACGAGCACGCACGCGATGTTCTTGACCTGGCTCCGCTGCAAGATCATGGTGCCCTCGTCCAGGATGATTTCTCGCACGTTTCCTTGTTCCAATGATTCCTTGAGGATAACGCTGACGCCTTGGAGCATCCCGGAAAAGAGCGTCTCGTCGACTTGTTTCCTTCCCGGTTGCCACGTGTGGTTGAATATCGGCGTCCCGCCGCTCGTGTCGATAACCGTGAGGCGCAAGGCCTTAAACGGGAGCACATATGCGAGCTTGGGTTGCTTTGCAAGGGAAACCGTGATGCTTGCCATGGCACCTACTAAAAAGAGTCCAGACAAGTTGAGTCCGCCAAGTGGCCACGATTCCGGGATCATGATGCCCGCGATCGCGAGGAACGCCGTGATCGTGATCAAGATTCCCCCGACGAGGAACAGCACGGCATATGACTTCAAGGGCCTGGGCACGTGCCGTAAAATGCGAGCACCATGGTAAAGCACGAGGCCACCGGGCAAGAACCAGATCAAGAGGACGCAGATAGCCGAAATAGCAGTAAACAGCAAGTTCTCTGCGATCGCCGCGTTGAACGGGGCCGCCGTCATGGACAAGATATAACCGATTGACGAAATGGCATAGATGATGGATATGGCGCTGATCTTCACCGGGTCCACGGAATCCCGGTTGACCGAATCGATGAACACGACGATGAGGAAATTGCCAGACAAGAGGAAGATGATCCCGCCGGTGCTCAGCCAATCATTCGAGATGATGCTGCCAAGGGATGACAGCACGTTGTATCCCCCGATGAGGAACAAGATGAATGCCCAGAGGATGACATGGCGTGCCTTCCAATGCTTGTAGATCCGCAGCATGATCAGCAAAAACGGCACGTAAACGATTGCCGTGGTGAATAATCCAAACCACACGTTGATGGACCAATCGATGGCGAGCAGCATGAGCGTGACGACCTTTTATTCTTGAGGCAGTTCATTGAAATGTCACCGATGCCGAATTTGAAGTTATCCTTCCGTGACATTTCGGCTCCTTCCAATGTGTACCCGGATGCCACCGATAAGCTTATTTACCGTGATGATCATCGAAGAGACAGAGAAAACTTGCGAGATGTGCCGAAGCTCCAGTTAGAATAGAATACGGAATCATCTGGCTCGAAGCCGGAAGTATCCAGCATGGCATCCTTGTATAAGGCAATAATAGAAGGGGACCTTGAAGCGGTCAAGCAACTCCTCAAGACGGGTGAAAGCTTAAATTCTGTGAACCCTGAAGACGGCCGGACGCCATTAACAACCGCTTGCAAATGTGGCCATCTTGAAATCATCCGGGCTTTGCTCGATGCCGGGGCCCAGGTAAACCGCAAGGATAAATTCAAGGATGGTTATGGGAAGGATTATAGCCAAGCACCCCTTGCAGCTGCTTGCGATCGCGACACGCAGGACCACGCCTCTGTCGACGCCATTACACGCTTCCTGATCGACCGTGGTGCCGACGTTCTTTCTGCTCATCCGCCGGATAGAGACGGGCCGTTGCACTTTGCTGCAAAGCACGGCCACGTGGAAGTCGTTGCTCACCTGCTTGAAATGGGTGTTGACGTGAACATGAAAGGGTCGTGGGGAAACACGGCCCTCACGTGGGCGGCAGATAAAGGAACGTCGCTTGACCTGGTGAAAATGCTTCTTGACAGGGGCGCTCGAATAAACCCGACGGATAAAGAAGGTTCCAATGCCTTTTTCAAGCTCCTTTCCGGCGGTAAAGAAAAAGACAACGTGGACATCGCGCGACTTTTAATCGACAAAGGTGCAAATCTCGAGGAAAAAGGCTATGGTGGCGCCTTGTACTGGGCCGCCTTTTGCGGGAAAAGAAAGATCGCGGAACTGTTGATCGCCAGGGGGCTGGATGTAAATTCCAGGGATTATAAAGGAGAAGAAACAGCAGTCATGGGGGCGATGAAGCAAAAGCATTACGACGTGGTCAAGGTACTTTTGGAGCACGGGGCTGACCCGGATGTAAAAGACATGTGGGACGGCAGCCTCTTGCGCCAAGCGGTGGCAGCGGGCAAGAAAAATTTGGTCAAGATCATTTTGGAGATACTGACCGAAAAAAAAGCCCTGCCTAAGAATATGGGCAAGATTGCAAGCAAGAAATCAGCGGAATCCCGACCCAATTCGAAAAATACCGGTGCTCTGGTTGAAGCCGCCGAGAAGGGCGACCTAGCGATCGTCAAGATGCTCCACGAGGCTGGCGTGGATATCAATGAAAATACGGGAGGAAGGGAAGGGAGCCCCCTCATGAAAGCGGCAGCCTTTGGAAAAGTCGAGGTGATCAAGTATCTCCTGGACAACGGGGCAGATATAACGGCACGGGATGCTAAAGGCAGCACGGCGCTGTTGTACGCTGCTTCGGAGGGCGAGGACGAGGCGGTCAGGATCTTGCTGGAGCGCGGCGCCCTCATCAACGAAAAGAATGACCTGAACTGGAACGCGCTCATGCAAGCTTGTTTCAAGGGCCACTACAGCACGGCCAAGCTGCTGCTCGAACGCGGCTCGCCCACTGACGAGATCGACGATGAAAAAGGGGCAACGACGCTCTGGCTGGCCAAGCAATCCGGCAATGCAAAGCTTGTCGAGCTGTTGCAAAATGCTGGAGCGAAGGAAAGGCATGTCCGCCAAAGAAAGAGCGGCGAGCCGTATTTTTCCATCGCGGAATGCGATGTCTGCGCGTATTTGCCGCCCAGGGCGCAGTTGACCTACGATTATTCGCCAGAAGAAATACCGGGCTTAGAAATCGTGTTTACCGAGCGAAGCGGCGAGTACAAGGCCGATGAGACCGAGATGATCAAGAAGTGCCTCCATTGCGGGACCTATTACCACCACCACCATTACATCGACACCGAGGACTCCATCGGCGGCGCCGGCCCGGTCTGCTCCCACCACATCTTGCGCTACAATCTGCTCTGGCTCCACGGCTTGCTCCGCAAGCTCAACAAGGTGGACGAATTGGCCGAAGCGCAAGCGCGGTATCAACCGATCATCGACGATTTGTTGCGTTTAGTCGAGGCCGGGCAACATTTCAAGCCCTACATCCAGCCGTACGTCGTCGAAACGCTGGTCGATTATTTCGTGACAAGAAATGATTGGGACCTGATGAAAAATCTGCTGTTGGAGCATAAAGATAAAGGGATTCGCCTGGAAACCATGCAGGACTTGCTGGCCGTCTGGTCAGACAAGGCTCAAGAAGACCTTTACCCGCCCTTTTACCGTGTCAGGAATTTTACCAGCGATGTCCAGTCGAAACTCAAGTCCATGCTTCACGAACACGAAAGCGAGTTCGTGGACATTGTCAAGCAATCCAAGATCGAGGATACTTTGGAAATTGCCAAGGAATTCACCAAAAAAATGGGTACCAAAAGACTTGCCAGTAAACCATCAAGATCCCCGAAAGAATAGCGACGATCTAAGGAACGTGCTTTCATTCCACGTTATTCTTGTCCCATCCCAAGGTTAAACAAATGACACCTGCCGATCACGATCGCGTGTTTTTCTCACCCGTGCTGCAACCGGCCAATATCGAGGCTTGCAGCATATGCAATGCCTGCAAGCACGCGTGCCCGGTGCACGCTATATCGATATCCACCACGGGTGCCGAGGTCGACCGCGTTGCGTGCATGAACAGCACGGAAAAAAACAAGGGCGGATGTTTCGATTGCTTGCTGGCGTGCAAATATGGCATCTTGTCATTGCGCAGGTTCAAGCGTCGGATCGACGGAAATATTGTTGAAACGATGTGATCCAGCCCACGGACTGCCCCGGCTCGTGACAAAGTCGGGGTTTTTTCATCGGCCGCAACAAGCTTTATCGTGAAATCCCGAGCAGTTAAATAGTATTATTTCGCTTTTTTCAAACCTTTTTGCTAATAAACGTTAAATCCAGCAAAAATACGGGCTATTCCAAGCGCCTGGTGCGTTTAAACCGGCATCGATCTGCATTGACGGATCCAACACCACCAGACAACATTGTCGCGCTTTTTGTCGAAAAACGCGCCGCACGGAATTAACCCGATGATTCTATAACTGTGACATGATTTTTTGTCAAGATTTTCAAAGCCATCAAGCAAAACATTTAAATCTTTACGAGTTCAAGAGTAGCTTGAAGAATTTTCACCATCTTCACCAAGAACCGAATTAACGCGGAATAAAAAAACCAAAAAACAAGGTTGAGCACAAAATGGCAGAGCAAGAAAAGTACATTTCGAAGGCTCCGATTCGACGTCTCATGAAGAATCAGGGCGCAAACCTGGTTGCGGAAGAAGCTGTTATCACGTTGGTTGATTTCCTCGAGAAATTTGCGGATGGTCTCACCAAGAAGGCCATGAAAATCGCAGAAGAAGATAAAAGAAAAAAATTAACAGCTGAGGACATACTTGCCGCATTGAAGGCCAAGTAAGGCAAAATAAAGAATAATCTCGTCGTAATTTGAAAAACAATCAATCTTTTTTCCTTTTTTCTTGTATTTTCGCATAAGTTATTCATATTTCATATAAACCCTGGGCGGGCACGGGGTGCTGGAAAGCAAGTTTATACTTGCTCGTCTCGGTGATCGAATGTTAAGTCGAGGTGATCCAAGCACCATGGACTATTGATACCGAGCATCTCTGCAGCAAGGCGATTAAACTCGTATTCATTAGTATCATGTAATGCATCTTCGCTATTCCAATGTTTGTACTGAGATTGTAAGAATTCATCAGTGAACTCGGGGATGTTCAAGATCTCGCGATTGTTGGCCAATGATTCGCCACGCTCGATGCGACGCTGGATCTGTTCCAACGGATCCTCGTCCCAATGATCACGATACAAGCACGTCTTCATGCGTAAAAGCATTCGGTCGCTAAATGCGACGTACCATTCCCGCGATACTTTGGAGAGCAAGTTAATATTTGTCACGAATTGATCCCATGTCCATCCCGCCACGCGCTCGGGCAAGAAGACTTGAACGACTTTCGGGTAGGAATTGAACCGTCCAAAAATCGAAAAAACTTCATTTCGTGGATTTAATAGACGTGCCTCGAAATACTGGAATCCCCCTGATTGTAGCGGCGAGATACGGAATAAGTAAATTGCAAGTTTTGCAAGCACGCAATCCGGCCATGACAAGGTGACCACACGAGGCACAAACCGGCGCAAGAAATCCGCGTACCCAGCCATGTCAAGCGTTATACCAGGCCCCAAGTCAAGGTTCGACCGGATCCAGCCTGATATCCATTCATCCTCCGAAAAGGTGCCTGGACCCGTGCCGAAAATCTCGCCGGCAGAGATTATTATGCGCAAGATTAAATTATGGTGACCCTCCACCACAATGGAAGGTAGCGTGGCGATATCGAGAAACTTGTCGATATACGCGGGATCGACACGAGCTAGTGCCTCGCTCGATGCGACGACGCTCCCGGTGAGATCCTTGCACAAGGCATCAAGTCGATCCTTCAACACGGACCAGGTTTCTGTCCCGCAAGCCAGCACTTCGGGGGATAGATCATAAGTCATCTAATATCACCAATTACATACAATTGAGCCCTTTTAAATTCCACGGTCTTAACACGAACCATCTGATAGGCAAAAAGGATGAGTTT
>JAUQYW010000357.1 GCA_030587525.1 Candidatus Sigynarchaeota archaeon
TCTATGAAAGGATCGAGCTCCTCCACGATTAGAACGCGATCGACGGCCTCATACAGTTTCTTGAACAATTCTTCGGGAAACGGGAAGACCATGCCGAGCTTGAGCATAGAAACCTTATCTTGAAGGTTCAGCTTAACAAGAGCATCATTCGTGTAGGAATACGGAATTCCCGATGATATTATGCCAACCTTGGCACCATCAACGAGCGAGAGTTTTGTGAACGGGAACTCGTTGGAAACTTTTCTCAAGGTTTCGAAACGTTCGAGCAACTTGACGCGCTCGACCCGGGCATTCGATGGCAAGAAGGTCCAGCGTGCGTCGTCCCCATCGAAATCGTATTTTCGATCCCCGATGCTTACCCGGTCTCCCAGGATCAAGTCTCCGCGGGCATGGTTGAGACGGGTCGTCGTCCGCATCATCACCAGTGTCTTGTATTTCTCGGAGAAATCATAAGCGTACTTGATGGTGTCCTTGGCTTCCTGGATGTTGATGGCCTCGAACACGGGACATAACGCGTGAAGCCCGTAATACCGGTTATCTTGCTCGTTTTGGCTCGAGTGGCAATCGGGATCATCCGCTGAGAGTAATACGAAGCCTCCGTGGGCACCTGCATACGTAGCGGTCATAAACGCGTCGGATGCCACGTTTACTCCGACGTGCTTCATGCAAGCAAACGCCCGGGCGTTACACATCGACGCGCCGAAGGCAACCTCGAATGCCACCTTCTCGTTTGTGCTCCATTCAAGCTTGAATTCGGGGTGAAACTTGTTGATCTCTGCCAGTGCTTCCATAGTTTCCGTCGAAGGCGTGCCAGGGTATCCCGCAGCAACCTTGACCCTGGCTTCGTATAGTCCCCTAGCAAGCGCCTCGTTTCCGAGAACAACGCCCTTCTGGCCAGGCTTGTCTAGAGCAAAAAAGGGTGCGCTCATGATTTATTCCTGTCGATGAATGAATTTTTTCCCGATTTCCACGCCTTCTTGGAAAGCCTTCATGTTGATTTCGAGTGCTTTTTTCGGGACAAAGCTTTCAACTGTCTTCCGCATAGTTTCGATCTTTATCGGAATTTTCTCGATGCCTCCAAGCACGCCTAGCATCACAACATTGGCGGCCAAGAGGTTTCCTGCCTTAGCCGCGATCTGGTCCGCGTCAACGATGACCACGTTTTTCGATGCTGTATGGAGATCCGTTTCAATATCGGCGACGGCGGGATAATCCCATTCATTATATGCCGTTATAGCACCGAACGGGCAGACGTTGTCGATCATGCACCGCTCGCAACCGGTGCAAGATTCTAGAACCGTGGAATACCCGTTTCGAATTTCTCGCGATTTTCCTTGAATGAACGTGAATTCTTTTTTCACCACGTTCGTTCCATTGAAGACCTGGCTTGGGACGCAATGTGCGAGGCAATTGCCGCAACCGATGCATTTATCTCCATCAATCTTGAGCGTCCGGTGCGTCAACACAGACGGTGGTATGACCACATTCTTCGTCACGAGGATGTAGGTGCCCTCGTTCACGTAATTCAAGTTCCTCAGCGCTTCCGAGATTTCAAATGCCAACAGCACGTCCACGTCGCCTTCGATCATGAATGGTCCTTCTAGGTTTTTTCCAAAGCGCAAATATGACGAAACAGATCCGCCTCTCTGGCTCATACCGTGCGTTTCCGCGGTGCGTACCTTGAAGCCCTCGTTCATAGCTGCCCAACCGAGAATCATCGATGCACGTATGACTCCCGTTCCACCGACACCGACGCAAAGCAAATTATAATTGTCTTTCTGCGTGGTGGATGATCCTTTTTTTTCCTGGGTGTCTGCTGCCATGATAGTTCGTGCATCCCGAAGCAGATTGAGGTCATGTTTGACGAGAAATTCGATGCATATGAAAGTGAACCGAAAGAAAAATAAAATGCCGGAGATCACTCGCCATCCTTGTGACCGCCCTTGGTGCCTTTGTATCCCCGGAAATCATCCGGCTTTTCCCGCATATCCTTATAACGTTTTGCTTTTCCTTCGGGAACAAGTAAAGTTCCCGCGGGGACAACGGTCACTGGAATCTTCATCATAGAAGCCTCGTATAACATTTTTTCGAGGTTGTTCTTTATCTTGGCAAAATCGGTTCCCGATTTACCTTCCACCGTGACGTACACATGGTCCATGACGCCTTCCGTCTTGATGATCATTTCCCAGTTATCCGTGGTGTCTGGAACCTTGTAGATTTCCTCCTCGACCATGGATGGATACAGGTTGACTCCTTTCACGATGAGCATCTCGTCCTTACGGCCCGATACCCGATCCATGATCCAGCCTGTACGACCGCACGGGCACGTGCTCTTGAAAATTGTTGTGATATCCCCGGTTCGATAGCGGAGAATGGGATTTGCTTCCTTGAACAAGCTCGTGAGCACGAGCTCACCACGTTCACCCTCGTTGAGAAGCTCGCCCGTCTTCGGGTCGATGACCTCCGGATAGAAATAATCGGACCAGATGTGGAGGCCCTTCTGTTCGAGACACTCGCATGAAATTCCAGGCCCGATGCCTTCCGTGATGCCATAATTGTCGTATGCCTTGACATTGAGCCCTTTCTCGATGCGCTGGCGTGAACTTTCAGGCCATGCTTCTGCGCCCACTATGGCACGCTTGAGGAACAAATCCTTTGCAGGATCGAGGCCTAGTTCCGCGACTTGCTCCCCTAAACGCAAAGCAAACGAGGGGATCGCGTGGATCGTCGTTACTTGGAAATCGATGAAAAACTGGACCTGCTTAGCGGACATACCACCGCCAAAGGGAATCACCATCGCGCCGACACGGGTTGCTCCTTGCGTGTAACCGAACCCCCCGGTGAATAATCCGGAAGACGTGGTGTTCTGGAACACGTCCTTGTTTGTCATACCGATGGCAACCAGGTTCTTCGCCGTTAAATCCGTCCAATCTTCGAGATCCTTTCTCGTGTATAGACCGACCGCGGGTTTTTTGCCAGAGGTGCCGGAAGTCGCATGCATCCTTACAAGCTCATGCCGAGGCACACAACACAATCCGTAAGGGTAGTTGGCCAAAAAATCTTGTTTTTCCATGAACGGGAATTTCTTGACATCCTCGACCGTTTTGAAGTCGTTGGGGGATAAACCCGCTTTCTTGATCTTGTCTTGAAGGTACTTATTATTGTTCCACATGCGGTTTAGGGTAATTTTAATCTTTTCGTTATGAAGCTTGGTTAATTCGCTCCACGGCAGTTTTTCCATTTTTTCATTGAAATATAAATAGTTTTTCACCATTAGATTAACCCGTTTGTTGTTTCAATTGATGTATCGGATTAAACACGTGCCGAAGCACATGATAAAGCTTTTTTTATAACTAGGCCGATATTTTACTCAAGCATTCCATTCCATTAAAATCCCACTTTCTATCACGGGATATACACTATGATTCAATTCAAGAGGTAACGTGCAATGGCTGATCAAGTGCGATATTGGAATAAAGAAATCGAAACGATGAGCCGTGATAAGCTGAAAGATCTCCAGGTGCGACGATTCAAGGAACTAGCAAAGCGATGCTATACCAAGGTGAAACATTACAAGCAGAAGTTCACCGAGATGAAAATAACCCCGGACGATTTCAAGACACTTGACGACTTGAAGCGATTCCCGGTAACGATCAAGAACGACTTGCGCGATAATTACCCGTTTGGATTGTTTGCGGAACCTCTAGACAATATCATCCGCATTCACGCAAGCTCAGGGACGACAGGAAAGCCAACCGTTGTCGGATACACGAAACATGACATCGAGGACGTGTGGACCGAGTGCATGGCGCGAAGTCTGGTCGCAGCTGGCGCGTGGCGGGGTGATGTCTTGCAGAATGCATATGGCTACGGCTTGTTTACCGGTGGCTTGGGTATTCATTACGGGGCCGAACGGATAGGTGCCGCGGTCATCCCCATGTCCGGCGGCAACACCGATCGCCAGCTCATGCTCTTCCAGGATTTCGGCTCCACGGTACTCACGTGCACGCCGAGCTTTGCGGCGTACCTCGGGGAACTGATCAAGCAGCAAGACATCAAGCCGGAGAAGATCAAGCTTCACACGGGCGTGTTTGGCGCGGAATTTTGGACCGAAAACATGCGAAAAAAGCTCGAAGAATTGCTGCACATCCGTGCGATCGACATCTATGGCTTGAGCGAGATTCTCGGTCCCGGAGTATCGGACGACTGCATTTTCAAAAAAGGATTGCATATTTGGGAAGATCATTTCTATCCGGAAATCATCGATGGGAAAACCAAGGAACCTGTTGCCCCTGGCGAATCTGGGGAGCTCGTGTTTAGTACCCTCACGAAGGAGGGCATACCCCTCATTCGATACACGACGAAGGATATTTCCTCGCTGGATTACGAGAAGTGCGAATGCGGTCGAACCCACACCCGCCACGCGAAGATCGCGGGTCGTTCCGATGACATGATGAAGATCAAGGGGATCAACGTTTTTCCGAGCCAAATCGAGTATGTATTGATGAAGATCCCGGGCGTCGCCGAACATTACGAGATTATCGTCGAGCGTGACATTCTAGACAAGATCAAGGTTCGCGTGGAGCTCACGCCCAAGACCTTCTCCGATCGCATGTCCGAGCTTGAAAATCTGAAAAAATCGGTAGAAAAAGAGCTATACAACACGCTGCAAATCAACGTGAATGTCGAGCTAGTTCCACCAGGCACGATCCCGCGGTCGATGGGCAAGGCAAAGCGCGTGATTGACTTGAGAAAGGAAGGATAACGAGGTGGAAAAGATGGTAACGCAAATTAGTGTATTTATCCCGAACCGGCCGAATCAACTTGCCAAGGTCACGAGCATCCTCATGAAGGAAAAAGTCAACATCCGTGCGTTGACGGTGAGCGAGACCGCCGATTACGGCATCTTGCGCATGATCGTGTCGGATCCCGACAAGGCACAGAAAGCGCTGCAAGATAGCTTCCTGGTCGATCAAACGGATGTCATCGCATGCGAGTTGAAGGATAAACCCGGTGGTTTGCACGAGATCGCGACAATTCTTGGAGCTGCGAATGTCAACATCGAGTATTTATATGCATTCGTGGGCAAATCCAACCAGGCTATCTTGATCTTGCGTGTCGAAAATCAAATGCGATCCAAGGCCATCGACGTGCTCGAGAGCAAGAGCATCAAGATCTACGATCCCGATGAGATTTACAATCTCTAGGCAAGACGCAAAAACCTTTTCATTCTCTTTTTCCTTGTATTGTTAAATCGAAACAAAACGCGATTGACTACATGTGTTCGAATTAAACCGGTAACCCGCCCATGGATTACAAGGATTTTCTCTCTGGCCAAACGAAAGATAACTTTTGGTCGATGGCCAAGCGCGATCTCGTCGACATGGTCTTTTCGCAACATGT
>JAUQYW010000218.1 GCA_030587525.1 Candidatus Sigynarchaeota archaeon
GTGGTGCACGTGCTGGCGGGGCCGACGTGGCTGCTGGCGCGGGTGCTGATGCACGTGGCCATCTCGTGCCAATTGCCCGCGGACAAGGGAGGCCTGGGCTGCGAGCGGGTCATCTACGGGCTGTTCGACAACGCGGCGAACCCGCACGACATGGGGTCGGAGGCGCGGGCGCTCGGCATGGACCCGGTGGTGGCGCTTGACCGGGTGGTGATCGCCCGGGGGTTCAACTGGGACCAGGCAGTCGAGATCGTGGCCAAGAAACTGCCGGAGCAGGCGATGCCGGGGTCAGTCGTGCTGCTGTCGGGGCTCACGTCGCAGATGGATGCTGCAGACCCGCGTTCGTTCGAGGGGCTGCAAGAAATGATAGGCGGCATCAAGCGGTGTCTGGAGCGGCCGCCGTCGTGGGTCGTGGCGACGTCGCCGGTGGCGCAGGGGTCGGTATTCAAGCCCGTGGGCGGGAATAACCTGCTGCACTTCGCCGGGTGCATCGTGGCCGTGACGCGGCGGCAGCAGTCGGAGACGACGACGATCGTGGAGTACCGTCTCGTGAAACACCCGCTGGCGCCGGAGCGGGTGACCAAGGAATTTTTCGTGAAAGAATTAACGCACAAGCGGAAGCGGAAAGGGGAGCTGTCGGCGTTTCGCACGCTCGAGGATTTCTTGTAGTTCAAACGGAGGCCATAAAATCCTTTATTGGTAGGTAATCTATTTTCTCACGCTTTTATTTTCTCTTATACATATCACAGTGATGACGGATGAGCCAGGAGAGATTCCCGAGAAAATCCTTCAAGATGAAAAAGACGCGATAGCTTCGATGCGTTCCGGGAATTATGAGCACGCACGGTATGTAATGGCGAGGTTGTGCAAAGATTATCCAAAAATCGCAAGGTTTCATTTCAACTACGCGCTCGCATTATATCGAATGAAAGAATACGATGCTGCACTTGAGGAAGTAGATGTAGGGCTCAAGCTAGCACCGGACGACGAAAAAGCTCTTCGATTCAAGAGTGAACTCATTATACTTGTTCCTGGTAACGCGCCCGTTATTCTGACACAAGAATCTGGATCACGTAACCCTATTATCCGAGGCAATGCAACGCAAACACCCGAACCTATACCAGATGAAGCGAAAAGACCGCCTACGCCACAAAGGCAAGGATCCTGGTTCAATGGAACAGCGATGTTAATTGACGACACGCATCCTGTCAGATCACGACCGACAATTTCCACCAAGAATGCTCTCCCGCTCAATCCATTCCGAAGACCTTGGTGGTTGCGGCGAGGAAATCATGTTTGTGCGTGGTGGGTCGCCAATCCCACAAAGCGTGGGCTAGCCGTCACGAGCCTCGTGTTCATCGTGCTAAGCGCCGCCCTCGGCACGGTGGTGTTAACGAATGCGGCGACCTACCAGCTTGAATATCGATATTGCACTACATACACCGATCAAACCAGTATCAAAACAATTCGAGTCACAATTCCTCGAAGCACGTACGCTGCATACAAAGGATACCCGCATGCGATCTCTACTGGCGCTGTCTCGGAATATGAAGCGTTCTGCAATATCGATTACATGTGGTATATTGCTATTCAAATCAAGAACTCCTTGGGGTTCGGGGCGAACGATGAGCGCGTCATCGCTGCCATCTTGAGTTTCGTGCAAGATAAATGTGATGGTCTCGGGGGCCTTCATTATCAATATGACCCTTCACAAATGGAATACCCGAAATACCCCGTCGAAACCCTTGTTGATGGCGGTGGTGATTGCGAGGATCTCTCGATCTTGTTTGCTAGTCTCGTGGAATCCATAGGGTATCAAGCTGTCCTCATCATGATTCCCGATGTAAGTCACATGATCGCCGGAATCGCTCTATCAAGTGCCCCCGCCCATAACAATGGAACGGTGTATTACCTGGATGTCGGTTCCACGCGATACTACACGTGTGAATGCACCATTTATGGCTGGAACGTCGGTGTCATCGATGACAACCTGGCATCCTATATTTGTTACTCAGCTGAAGTCACAATTTGATTAATGTTCTTGATTTATCTTTTTATTAGCCTCATCTATTTTCATGGCAAGTTGTTTTTTGAATTCATCCACGCCAGTACGCTTCACGAAATATTCCCCGTCCAAGATGAAATCACCATCGATGGTGATTTCCCCGTCCAAGGGGGCATCTCGGCAGAAGATGCTGTAACTGCGGACACGTCGGTGGACATAATGGCCGCGCTGCCATGAAGCAGTCGGGGAACCAGGGCGTGAAAGAGGACTGGATGAAGAACTTGATCGCGGAAAAATGTAAGGAGGTCATCGCCAAGCGGGAACCGGGGCTGGCGCAAAAGGACGTGATCGCCCGGTCGTAGGCCATGGCACAACGCGCCGTCGACGTGCTCAACCAGCGCCGCATGCTCGCCGAGGACGGGTACAACCCCAGCGGCTTGAAAAAAGGCGTGACGACGCGCTTGACCCAGTTCGGCGAAGCCGCCGTGGAACGTGCCGCGTCGAGCATGCCCGTCATGGACACCACGACCCAGGCAATCCTGGACACGGAGCAAGCCATCGCCGACCAGTATCCGAGCGGCGACCTGGCCGAACTCGGCGGTCGGGTCATGGCTCAGGCAGCCGCGCTGTTCCAGGAACTCAATCGGCAAGGCAAGCTCGCGTCGGTTACCGAGTTGCTCGGGCGGAGCGGTGCCCACGCGCGGCAGCTCGCGGCGAGCATCGACGATAACGATGTAGACGCGATTTCCCGGGACATCGTGCCCGTGATCAACGACTTCCGCGCCGTGGCGGCGGTCGTGCGGGGTGACGCGTGATTGTCGACCGCATCGGGTTCACGTGCGTGCATTGAAGGCAACCTATCTCAACCCCCAATTCGGTGTAGATGAAATGAAGTTAATAAATCTCTATAGTATATTATGAAGCAACACTCCTGGTCAAGTACCAGGTTTGAGGTTATGTAAGATGAGGATGAACACGATCGGAAAGTACGCGATAGGATTCTGCTTGGTAGCAGCGTTTTTCATCGGTGTCGTTGCTCAACAAGCGAGTCCCCCATCAGAATTTGCAGATTCTCTTGCAAGGGAATCTGTTGCGACCCCGGCACAAGGGCCTACTCTCTCAGCCTATCATCAGACGTATGCTCTTCTCGTGGCGGGGTATGCAGGGCCACCCGACGCTTATCTCTTAGACTATTTCATGCATGCGTGTGATACCGCTTATCTCAACTTGATCGATTTTGGCGTTCTTGAAATGAACATTGCATATCTCCACCCGTATGAATATCGCCCCATCACCTATTATCCAGATGGCACTCCGATAATCGGTCCTATAACCGTGGTAACCTCGCCCGCAGGAATCACCGGGACTACCCCTGTCCACCATACTGAACTCCCGACCGTTCTGAGTAACCCATGGAAAGGGGCACCCCCAGATAGTGATGACTTGGTATTACTTTTCATGTGCGATCATGGAATGGGGTCGACGGGCATGTGTTTCGACACGAATTATGATGGTATTTACAATTCATACGAAGTAATCACGCCCGATGATATTTACACGAAGCTCGAAACATCAGCGTACTATCACCATGCTACCGCAATTCTCATCGTGGATTGCTGTTATTCGGGTATGTTCCTTCCTCCTTTCGCAAGTGACGAAGATACCATCGTCATTTCGAGCTCTACAGCAGATAACAGAGCACATGGATATTATACGGATGCAGAACCCTACAAGTCTTTTCTCACCTGGTTCGTGGAAGAGTTAGATCGTGGGAAGACATATAGTCAAGCCTATACATTTGCCGAAGGAAATGTGCATACATTGATAAATCCAGCGGAAACAGCAAAGGGTGAACTACCAAGCTCGCTACAAGACCCGCAGCAGCAAATCCCGGCGACGTTAACATACGTGTGGAATGATATGACGTTCGACAGCAAGTGTCCGGCCTGGACCATTACAGACAATTCGCTCGGTTATACCCAGGAATCAGCGGGCACCCTTACGATCTTAAACGCTGTTACGAACGGGGAACGGAATGTCGAAATCTATGGCGTTTATAGGTACGCTGCTTCTGGGCAAATGGGACATGTGACAATCAACGATTATCCTGCATCGATGTCTGGCGGAGGACCTGAAATGTATTATGATGCAACATCATTAGCACCGGGAGAAGCTCGCTCATATACGGTATCTGCAGGAGGCGTACAATATCAAGCAACCCAAGATGGTATAGATGAAGCACGGACGAGATCAGACGGTGTGACGGTGAGATTGGTGAACCCTTCGGATGCAGCTGATGTCATTTCTCAACCGGTATCTCTAACCGTGTATTATCAATTCTATACAGATGCGAAACCCATCCCTATTTGGGACGACATGGCGTTCGTGCTCGCCGGCGTCGTTATATCGGGCATCTTCATTCGCAAGCAGCTCAAAGCATGCAAACCTTGAATGTCTTTCTTTCCTTTTTTTTATGGTTGATGAGTCAGATGGACGCGAAAACGATCGTTTCCAGTTTCCCCGCGTGGCGCGTGCTGCTGTTTTTCGCCATGATCGGGGGCGGCGTCGTCCTACACTTGTTACTCGACTTCATCCAGCTAAAATACCTCTCCGGCTATAACATGCAGTTCTGGCTGTTCGTGTTCGGTTTCCGGAACTCCACGATGCAGCAAATTGGCTCGGAGCTGTACATTTATCCCGTGAGTGGCGACCCGACTAATTTTTTTCACATTCTCAAGGATTGCACGCCCAGTCTCGCGATTTACGTGTTCCTTGCCATCTTCTTCGTTCCCGAGGATTCACTAAGGCGAAGGGTGGGTACTTACTTGCTCGCGGTCGTCGCGTTATCGAGCGTGCTCGGAATCGGCCAAGCTATCGAAATGATAATGGGCGTGAATGGCGTGTCGTGGGACGTCGCCCATAATGATAGCTTAAACTTCGTTTTTGTCTTCGCCGGGTCGTGCTTCGCGCTTTTCTTGCTGTGCAAACTCTTGCCACATTTACCGATCGTCCTCGCTTATCCGTTTGCTGCCGTGTATGTTAAGTATCGGCACCAAGACGTCAAATCGTGATCACGAGCGTCTTTTCCTTTATCAAGGGGCATTCCGCGATGCGATCATGGATCAAATCGTATTCACATGCAAGAAGTGCGGGCGGCCGCTCGTGGCGACCGTGGCCATGAAGACCCGCAAATGCGCGGCGTGTGGCGCGGTGAACCCGATCCACGCATTCCGGCGCGAGCATCCCGTGCCCATCTCGGAGGCGGCAGGCGTGGCGACGGCCAAGGCGAAGAAGACCGAGGAGCCCGGGAAACCGCAAGTGATCAAGCGGCGCACCGCCAAGCCCGGGAATGCGGATGG
>JAUQYW010000223.1 GCA_030587525.1 Candidatus Sigynarchaeota archaeon
GCGAGTATATCCCCGAATACGGTGAGCTTCAACTCGTTTATCGACATCGGCATTGGGATCGAGTTCAATTCATTGAAAGAATATCAAGTCTTGAATAATTCCTTCAATTATTGCGCGACATCCGTGAAAGTGCTTCAGGCATCAACCTTGAACATCTCGGGGAATGCTATCGATTATGGAACGGGCATCGAATTGCAATCGGCCACGGCCGTGTATATACAACATAACACTATGGTGCACTTAGCTGCTTTAGGAGGCAATGGGATCATCGTGACCGGAACGGTCTCGACGCTGTCCATCCAGGAGAACCTGATCGCCCACAATATAGAAACGCCCGCGGGAACAGGTATGCGGATTTCAAATGCAAATATTGGCAACATCACGATCACGGATAATAATCTGGAATATCTCTCGGTCGGGATTAGCATCGTGGATGTGACGGCAAACTTGCAGATCGAGGGGAACACGATCAACGACACGCGCTACGGTATCTCGATTAACGGCACGTCCAACGTGCTGATTTTCAACAACACGGTGAATCGGGCAGTCGTACTCGGCATCGAGGTTCGAAACGACGTGGGGAAATCTATAATATCATCCGTCATCGCGAACAACACGCTTGACGCGGGTAACTCGAATGGTGTCTTGATCAAGATCAACGATATGCAATTCGAAAACAACACTGTGAAAAGCTTCGTCGGCTACGCAGTGATCCTCGATACCATCACCTCGATTCGGTATCGCCGCAACCTCCTCGACAACCCAAATAACCTGGACGTGCGTGCTTGCAATGGCATCTTGCTCGAAAAATCGACCATCGTTTCAACGGGCTATGCCTTCATGTTGCAGAATTCCCTCGTGAAACTGTACCAGGTGACGTTTGATGCCGCAAGGATTCGTTTGAGAGATGTGAACTCGCGATTATCCCTTATCAATTTTCTAATGGTGAGCGCCATCGATTCGATCAGCAACCCGGTCGTCGGTGCCACCGTTACTATCAATTCAACGTGGAATATCAGCAACATCACGTTAATAACTGGTGCAACCGGCTTCACGCAAAACACCACGGTCGAATACCAAGGATTCAGGCGAGGCTATGACAACGCGACGAGGTCCGTGGTAGTCTCGGTCAAATACCAAGCCATGGTGTTTCTGTCCAATGACCGGATCATTCCTATGAGCTCCGATCGACTTGAATCGTTCACTGCAACTCAACTCTTCGATATCGAGGCCCCGGCCATGAATGAACCCGTTTTCCAGCCAGAAGCCCCACTCGCGAATGAATCCGTCACCGTGAGCTGCGAGATCACGGATAACGTCGCCGTCGACGATGTGTTCCTCTACTATCGTGCCAACTATACATCCTGGATACGAATTTCGATGGGATACATTAATCCGTTGTATTTTGCGGTCATCCCGAATTTCGGGAAGGGAACCAACGTGCAATTCTGGATCTTCGCGAACGACACGATAAATAACATCGCGACGAGGGACAACTTGACGCAGCTGTACGCTTACCGGGTCAAGGAATCGAATGCACTCAAGGTGATCGGCACGATCGTTTCCCCGGCAAGCCCGTTGAACAACCAGAGCTTTATCGTGAACACGACAGTCTACGATGACTCCGGGATCCAAAGCGTGAGCATCCAGCTCTTCAATCCGCTCGGGGGATTTTTTGATAACGTGAATCTGGTCAATTATAACGCTACTGGTCCAGGGAACGTGAGTTATTGGGGTTCGATCAATCCGATGACCAGTTTTGGAGGCTGGAACATCACCTTTGTCATCGTGGTGTATGACATCTTCGGTAATAACAATATTTCGACGGGTATCGGGATCATATTCATCAACGGGACCACTCCGCCGGTCATTGGCAAGTTAGAAACGCAATACGCGTTTCCGAGCAACAAGGAGAACAACACGATAAGCGTGCAGGTCGATTTCACGGATGCAGGTGTCTGGGTCGAGTTGCACTACCGGACCTTCGGGACATCATCATGGACGTCCGTGCTCATGACGTACACCGCGGCAAACTGGTTCGAATACATCATGCCTCCCTTCACGTCCGGCACGGTTATTGAATATTATGTTTCAGCCACCGATGTATCGAACTTGACGACTGTCTTGAATAATAACAGCCATTATTACACGTTCGAGAGCAAAAAAACGACACCACCAGATATTTCAAGCATCGTGTACGTGCCGACGACGCCAGACGACGAGAACCCGGTTAACATAACGGCGACCGTCACCGACAACTCGACGCTCCGATCGGTGGACTTGTTGTATTCCATCGACCTTGGAAATACGTGGCATATCATCCATATGAACATGAGCCAGGAGCTCGTTCCCGGGCAACAGTACGTTTATTTCGGGTCTATTCCCGCGCACACCTACGGGACGAAAGTGTATTTCAAGATCGAAGCGATGGACGAGTACAACAATACCTTCACGTCCCCCCTCGACAGTTACTGGATATATTCATATGGCGTTAATGTACCCCTCAATCCTGCATATATCTACGTTCCGACTGCATCCCTCGTCGGTCTCTCTATCTTGTTCTTCGGGCTCTTCGGGGACCAGATCAGGGTGACCCGTCGCAAGAAACGGATCCAGAAACGGCGCAACATCGATTAATGTATGCAAGACTTCTTTTCTTTCCTTTATATTTTTCTTTCTCTTTCTCATTTCGTGCAGCATTCACTTCTTGCCTTGAACTTGGTATGAAATCCAAGGTAGTGGAAGAAATTACGGAAAATGAATGATGAGGCCTTCAACCAAAGTCCTTCATATCGAGGAGGATGATTTTATCGGATTTTAACTTCGACATCAAGAACCGGAAGCTCCTGGATCGCACTCCCTTGAACTTGTCAATCAAGAAAGAGCGATCTCGGTCGATTAAATCTGGATTTGGTTTTTTCTCGGTCGAGGTTGGCAATCCCGCTCCTTCCAGCAGTATGAACGACTGCTTGCGGTCGGCGATGATCGGACCATCGAACACAACGAAATCGAGCATATCCTCGTAGATCATCTTGAGCAAATCGGGCGTGCAGTTAATACTTTCCTTCACTCCTTGCACTTGAGCAACGAGCTTGTACATGCTGTCGATCTTTTTGAGTATGGTGGGGCCGGTCGAAACATACCCCCTACCAATGTTCGCTCGGAAAGCATACTGCTTAATTTTCTTGTTCTTGAACAATGCACGTATCTTGTCAGCGATATCGAGAAAAGCTTGGATACTCGGGTTCTTGGTGTTGAATATGTTCACGTAACGATTGATATTATCGTCGACCTCGTCTTTCTTATGGAACAGCTCCAGCCCGAACAGTCGCATGAGGATGTAGACCGGGGCAAAAAACGCAGTCGATCCCTTGAGTGCCTTGAGCTCGTCTGCCACCTTCAAGTACATGTTCATGAACGATTGCGACGTGAAAACTTCATAATTTCGTGCAAGATCCTCGAGTCTCTCGAACAAGTTGCTATTGCAGACCAGCGTGACGTTCTTTTCATCTTCCACGTTCTTTGCTTCGAGCGCCCCGTGCAAGAAAATCGAAGGATCTAGCATTACCTTTGGATGGCTTGTTGACATGAGATCCCCCACCAACGTGTTATTGATATTTACATCATCCGGGCACTAAAAAAGGTGCCGCAACGTGGAGATTACAGCAATGGCAATATCTCTGCACCGCGCCGCACGATCTTGACGCGAACATCCTTGTCCTTCGCAGCGCCGCGCTGCTCGCGAATCAAGCGATCGACCAGTTCCTTGATCTCGCGGGAACGCACGACATCGAACCCTTGTTTCGCCAGCGCCTTTCGATCAAGAGTGTCGGAAATCAAGTGCACCTTGCAATGCTCCAATACCTCGCCAATGTGCGCCAGATGCGATGCCTCGAGCAGGTGTTCGGGCTTGATGGTGCCGTCCTTGACCATAGCGTCGATCTTGGCCGGGGGATGGTAACCGTATTTCAGCAACACGACGCCATGCGATGGCGACCAGCCTTCCGTGCAAGGGGCGGAGACCACGAGGTGGCCACCCCGGCGCA
>JAUQYW010000261.1 GCA_030587525.1 Candidatus Sigynarchaeota archaeon
ACGACCTTGTTGAAATACACCTTGTAGATGCGGACATACGTGTTGTAACGGAACAGGAACGCATCGTTTAAGTCCGCGGCATCGGCGCCCTCGGTCGAACAATGGTCAAGGGTCATCTTTGCTTGCATGAACCTGTAGGGCGGGAAAATGGTCATGTAATACGCTCCTTGCTTGGGATTCGCGGCCACGTTGCGCTTGGACATTCCCACGGTGAATTGCCCCCACTTGATGAAGTCCTTGGAGACAGCCTGATTGCTTACGATGAGCGTGATATGGGGATACCCGTCAGGGTCGATCGTGGCGAGCAATTTTACCATAACCGTGGGTATCGTGAAGGCGATTGCTTCTTCTGAAAGTCCAGCAGACCATGATGATGATTGTTCCTCGTTCTTGCTTTCCATGTCGATTCACGCGGTATAGTTATCTCGAGTGATGCCACTCCAATGCACGTTATTCACGCCTGCATCAACGGCGATGGTGTAAAAATGTTCCATTTCCTTCTTGGTCAGGACTTGGTGGTTTTTTAATGCCCATGGTCCGCGATCCATGCGATCGTACTTGTCCGCTGGCAAGTTGTTAAACGCGAGCATGTCCCACCTGTCGATCTTGTTATGAAGCCTTGTGATGATGAATGTCGCGATGCCCTTGATGTTCTCATCGGTTGCCGTGTATCCGGGGATGATCGGCGTTCGTATCCATATTTTTTTGCCTTTACTCGATAGCTCGGCGGTCAACCAGATGCAATTCTCGAGCACGAGATCATTGCGGGCACCGGTGAAGTGCTCGTGCTTGTCAGGGTCAATTTCCTTGAGATCGTACATGATCAAATCAACATGAGGTAAAATCTTCTCGAACACGGCTCTCGAGGCAAGTCCGCACGTCTCGATGGCGGTCGAGATGCCTACATCCTTGCATTTCTGCAAGAAGCGAGCGACGAAATCGGCTTGCAAGATCGGGTCCCCGCCGCTGGCCGTCACGCCACCGCCAGACTTTGCATAGTATGCGAAGTCCTTCTCGACTTCACTAACGAGATCGTCCAGCATCCACGGCGTGCCGAACATCTTCAATGCAGTTCCCGGGCATTCCTTCACGCAAGTACCACACGCGTCGCACCTTGTCCGGTCGACGTGGACCCCGTTCTCGTCCAAATTTACCGCTTTCTTCTCGCATGCCTTGACACATGTCCCGCAACCGATGCATTTTTTCGCGAACCACTGGAGGCTCGGCTCGTTTCCAATCCCTTCCGGGTTCTGGCACCAGGTGCACTTTAACGGGCATCCCTTGAAGAACACGGTGGTCCTGATGCCCGGGCCATCTTCCGTGCTGTATTTTTGGATCTCGAACACGATCCCGGCTTTCGAGGCCATTTCAATCACACGGTATGGGATTCCCTCGCGATGATCTCGTCTTGCAGTTCCTTCCCGATGGCAGTGAAATACGCGTTGTACCCCGTGACCCGCACGAGCAAGTTCCCGTAATTCTCCGGGTGGAGTTGCGCGTCCTTCAGCATCTCGGCATCGAGCACGTTCACTTGCAGCGCGCTCCCGCCGTTCTCGATGTATCCTCGCAAGTATGCCTTGAATTTGTCTCGATGCTCCTTGTCGCGGAAAATGCTCGGGTTGAACGTGATCGTGTGGCTTGCACCGTTCGGTAACACGTTGACATAATCCCCCGCACCCGTCTTGCCACCAAGCGCGCAACCGGCCGAATTCGCCACCGAGGTGGGGCCATTGGTATCAGCGCCATTGGTCGGGCAGATCGCGTTGGAAAGGAAGCTGCCGGCGTTTCGCCCGTTCGGCGTGGCGATCGTCAAGGCTGCATCCTCGCCAGCCCAGTAGTTCCACGACAGCATGCCGGGCCGGAACTTGTAACTTGTCGGCGTCGAATACTTCCACGTCTCGGATGCCCACAAAGCCATCACGTCCCGTGCCAGGTTATCTGCGTCCTTGTCGTCGTTGCCGAACTTCGGGGCCTTGTTTTTCAAGAAGCCTTGCATCACCGCGAAATCCTTCTTCCCCTTGAAATCAGCCGATAAGGCTTCTTTAAGTTCATTCAAGGTGAATTTCTTGTCTTCGTAAACGAGCTTCTTGATCGCGAGCAACGAATCCACGGTTGTCGCGAACCCGACGCCCTCGATCGTGACGTAGCCATGCTTCGGCGGGCCTTGCCGGATATCATGGCCGGCCTCGATGCAGCCGTCCACGAGAATGCTCACGTATGGTGTCGGCATGAATGCGGACCGGGTTTGTTCGGATAGGTTATACACGTTCGTCGTATATTTGATGATAAACTTGACCTGGGCTTTCCATGCGTCCTGGAATGCTTCCCACGTCGCTAGTGATGCCACGTCGCCAGTCTTTAGGCCGAGTTGCGTCCCGAACTTCGATCCGCCCTTGTTATGCAAGAGATTCTTGCCATTCCATAGCACAAGTTCCAAGCTTTTTGCCAGGTTCGGGTTGCAGTTCACGGTTCCCGATCTATCATTGCCTTGCATGGTATTTTCGAGGCATCCCACGCACGCATAGTCCCAGACATCGTCCTTTGGCACGCCTTCTAGCAACATCCCGGCCATACTACGCTCGTCGAAATTTAAGATAAAAGGCGAGCCTTGCGACCGGGCCATGATGGACACGAGCAAGTCAAGCAACCGATCCGGGCTGTTGCGATGGAGGCGTATATTCGGCTTGGGCTCGAGGATCGGGGCCCATTCGTCGAATGTCTCGATGATGGCATAGGTGAGGTCGTTCGTCATGTCCTCGCCAGCGGGACCGCAACCCGATAGTGTGACGAGCTGTCCAAAGCCCGAAGATATACCCTGGTTTCCGATCTTAATCTGAGCGTCGTAAGCCGTGTTGCAATGAAAAATGAATGATGAAAAGAGATCCTTGGCGAAGGCCGCCGTGATCGTTTTTTCCACGATAACGTCATTCTTGTAGAAGGGAAACAAGTACTGGTCGATGCGTCCAAAGCTGGTGCCTGGGCCGGGATAGCTCTCCTCTGCGATCACGAGCATGTGCGCCATCCAGATTGCTTGCAGCGCTTGCCAGAACGTCTTGGCCGGTTCCCACGGCACGATATCGAGGTTTTTCGCCATCTGTTCCAGTTTCCGGCGGCGCTCGGGAGTTGGAGCGATGCTCGCGAGCCGGCGGCACTCCTCCGCGTATTTTTTTGCGAGCTTGCGTGGTATTTCCGCCGAGATCATCATGGCGCGCAGTTCGGCGCCTTTCGCCCCGTTTTTCTCCGCGGGCGAGAGTTTTTCGTAGGCATCGCTTGCTTTTTGATGCAAGTACTTGAAACCCTTCTGCACCACCAGTTTATAATTCGGGATCAAGTGGCCACCAACGGCGCCCGCGTTCCCGAAACCGTCGTAATGATACTTGAACACAGCATTGCGATTCCGCATATTTTCCTTTTCGAACGATTTTTGCTCCTTTTCGTTCAAGCATTTCGAGAGTTGCGTGTTGAAACGACCGCCGGCGAGCAAGTCGTTGTCGGAGATGATCTCGTGGGGTATCCAATTGACTATGACTTCCTGAAAGAAGGTAGCTCGTCGTTCAGTAATGCTCAAATTCCAGAAGCCGTCAGGTAATGCAATTTTCTGCGCCATGAGTTCCAAGGACGAGGCAAAAGATCCCTTTGTTTTCTCTCCCAAGTAGAAAAACATTTCTGGGACGATGTAGTAATCCTCCTCATTGAAAACTCGATCCCACGGCATACCCGTCGTGAATGGCGAATATTGATTGTTCCACTCGCGTTCATTGCCCTTGAAATAATAGTCCCGGAGCCATTTCGCCCTGGGCGACAAGTCGTGAGGTTCGGCAATGCGATGTCGTGGCGGCGGGGTCCCGCACTCGTTGCTCGCGAGGCTATCCATAAGCAATAATCACTCCAAAACGCACATCAGATAAGGAATGATCCCGGGAATTCATTATTAAAACTAGTTCCCATTGGTTGAAAATCGACTGATCTGAAGTCCCGACAGCTATAAAAAAAAAGGAAAGGGTGAACTTTCATTTCACGGGTGAAAAATTTTCACCCGGACTTTTTCCACATTATGGCAATCGTTACAAATGATGACCGCATCATTTAATTGGAATAAAGGATGCGGTTTGTCGATATTTACGGATTTGAGTATGCTAACTTGAATCTGCGAGGCGTTACATTTCGGGCAAAACTTCAGCTCAGAGATCGATGGATATTGAGGCAACACTTCCGATAGATCTGGCATCGTGGTGGTTCCGGAGGCTGCAACTGCTACACCCTGAGCATCGAGAAGCTCTCCGTCTCTCGTGTATTGCAGCGACATGGACTCATCGACCATCCCATCCCGCATGCGCACGATTCGATCAGCATATCTCTTCAAAGACATATCGTGCGTGACTATGATTACCGTGATGTTCGGAAAGCGCTGGACGAGATTCCTGAAAACCGCCATGACCTCGTGCGCATTGGTCGAATCAAGCTCACCGGTCGGTTCATCGGCAAGGATGATGGATGGGCTGTTCGCTAGCGCAGTCGCGATGGCAATGCGTTGCTGCTCGCCACCGCTTAATTCCGCGGGATAATGCAATCTGCGTTCCTTCAATCCAACAAGCTCCAGCAGCTCATTGATGCGTTGCTTGCGCACATCATCCGCAACTCCTAATGATATAAGTGGTAATTCGACATTCTCGTAAGCGTTGAGCGATTTCACGAGGTTCATGAACTGGAAGACGAAACCAATTTTTTTTCGGCGATAAACCGTCAATGCATCGTAATTCAGATCGGTGATGTCCTCGTCATCGATGTAGATCTTGCCGGCCGTCGGTTTGTCAAGACCGCCAAGGAGATTGAGCAGCGTGGTTTTACCGCAACCGGAGGGACCAACGATCATCAAGATTTCTCCCCGCTTGACATGCAAGGTCAATCCACGAAGGGCAACAACCTCGATCTTCTCTCGCTTGTAAACCTTGTAAATGTTGAAGATGTTGATGCAAGCATTACGATCCAGGTTGAAGACTTTTCCAGAGACATCCTCGATCTTGAGTGGTGTTTCGTCACGCTGTGTCATGATCTGTTCAATCCTCTTCATCAATGATGCTACTTAGATTTTGCCTGAGCTCGAGCTTTATTGCCAATAGAATCACGAGCAAATAGAGAACTATTGGTGCGATCACTTGTATGAGCAAATCCTCGATCGGGAAAACGATATCGAGGGGATAATTCAATAACGGGTTGTATGGGAAGAAATTCAATGCAATGCCATTGGTCACGAAAATTCCACAAGTTATTCCTGTAAACACGCCGATCAAGGCTCCGACAAGGATGGGCATATACTTCTCGGAGAGCTGCACCTGGTACATCATGCGGTTATCGAAGCCGCGGATCCGGAAAAGGCCAATTTCCTTTCGTTCAGCCGTGATCTTCATGAATGTGATGATGCCGATGCCAAACATGGAAATGGCAAACACGAGCCAGTAATCCAGGTCCAATAACTGGTAAAAAATCGGCATGTCGATCAACGGACTGATCGCCATCGGGTTTGATTGGCTGGTGAAGTTCGTCAAGGTATAATAACCGTCCAGGTGCATGCTTGCTGCTGCCGCGTCAATCGATGGTTGATCGGTAAACGGTGTCTTGATGCATGCAACCATGTCAAAGTAATCAAAAGAATCGTTCTCGATCAGCATCCAGGGATCTGCATTCAAGATGATCGGGGCATTCCAATAATACCCGGCAATTTGGCTGAAACTAACGCCGGGAAATGCCTTGAAATACCCGGCAATGGTGAAATCCTTCTCGACTGTGACCGGGGAACCCGAAGAATTTCTAACATCGATCTCTATTCGGATTTCTGTCTGGCCTTGGATATACGGTTTGATCGATGAAGGTAACAAAGCAATGTCCGGGTC
>JAUQYW010000286.1 GCA_030587525.1 Candidatus Sigynarchaeota archaeon
AACCCGGAAATAGAGCAACCGGGTGAATCTGGACATCCCCCTGATGATGAGATGATGAAAGCACTGGGACGCGGGCCGCTCTTGCCAGTACCCCCGATGCTCACCGGGTTATTAGATTATTCCTTCTTCCAATCAATCCTTCAACGCGACGAGAACAAGGACAGTCTCTTGTCCACTCTGCAGCAAGTGAAAGAGTTTATCTCAAAGGTCCTAAGCGTGCACGAAACGATGCTAGAGCAGATACAATCCAGGCGATCTTTACTGGATGATATAATCGATAAGCTTTCTAAATCGGTTGAATCGGATTTTGATACCATAAAAAGCACATTTTTAGCCAATATTCATCAATTGAAAAATATTGGGACCTCGATTGATAAAAAGAAAGACGCCTAGTCCTTAAATTTTGGATTGTCTATAATAAAATGGGGGTCAGTATGTTTTTATACAATGAACTGCATTTTATCTCAGGTGTGCACTAATGGCTGTCATCAAGATCACGAAGAAAGAAAAACTGGATCAACTCGTCGCTCGCCTTACGTTGCAAACAGGCCGAAAACCCACGCAACAGGACATTCTGGATGCAGCGGTTGATTTGGCAGATGAACATTTCGAGGAACTTCAAGAAAAACTTGCACCTCGGCCGTTGTTAAATGATGAAAAGCTCGCGCGCATTATGGAACTCCGAAAAAAAATAGCAGCAATTGAATGGAAGGCGGCGGAACGCACTGATTTCCCAAATGACGATGATGCCGACATCTATTCAGCATAATGCTGCACACGACGCCTCATCGATGAAATTGGTTGTGGTGGATATACATGACTATCCTTCTCGATACGAGTTTCTACATTGCTCTAATCGATCCAACCGACAAGTACTACAGAAGGGCTCCTGAAATCTTGAAGGAGATTCAATCGGGAATTCACGGGCAGCCTTTCACCAATACCTTGGTGATGGCGGAAAGTGCCGTCCTGGTCGCGATTCGAACGCGAAAAAATACCGAAGCCATGCAAGGCATGAAAGATCTCTTCGTGGGGGAAAATTGCATCGCTCAGCTGTTGCGACCCACGGAATCCACGGAAATTAAGGCCTGGGAATTGTTTATCAAAATTAACACGACAAAAAAGGGTCAACTTGTTAGCTACACAGATTCCATCAATATCATCATTGCACAGCAGCATCACATCAACGAAATCGTGACCTTCGATGAGTATTACGAAGCTTGGATTCGTGTCATTCATTGATTCTATCAACACAAGCCCCGCAGCTTCATGTAGAAAAATCGCAGCTCGCGCGCGAGCTGGGTGTCCTTGAGCTTGACGAGGCGCTCCCGTTCCTTGCCTTGCTGGCCTTGTTCTTCCACGATGTCGAGCTTGGATGCCTTGATCTCGTCGACGATGCGCTTCGCGCTGGCTTTCCCGGCGCCGGCGATCGTGGCAAGGTCGGTCAAGGTGAACCAGTCGTCGGGATATTGCAGCAGCGCCTCCAGGATCTTCACGCGTGCCGTGTCACCAAAAATCCGGGGGAGGAATCCCGAGCGTGCCGTGCCCGCGTGCTTGTCGATGGCACGATGCTTTTTTTCCTCGGGCGCGGGGAAAACATCGAGCAGGATGCGGATGACCTCGGCTTGGAACTGCGACGGGTCGGGATTTTTTTTCAACTGCTCCCGGAACGCCTCAAGCCACGACGTCTTGTCCGAGGGTTGCTTGGATTCGCCCATGTCAAGATTGGATCGTCGCTAGGAGACTTATAAATTTCGACTCGCAGCTGGTCAAATGGCGATCGCTGCTTGTTTGAATACAAAGAATGCGTACTGGTCGTATCGAGCTGATGTGGTTCCTGGAAGGAATAAAAACAATGGCGCTCGATGCGCGAGATTAATGCCCGCCCGACATTGTCAGCATGATAATCATGATGACGGGCATAACCGCAGACATGATAATACATTGAAGGTTCTGATTTTTCTTCTGTTTCTTCGCAACTCCCTCGTACTTGTTCTTGCATTCCATGCTGCAATATTTCTTGCCAAGGTGGATGGCCCTGCCGCAAATCGAGCAGTGCTGGTGCTCTTGATACCCCCGAGCTGCCTTGTTGCGCCAATCCTCGGTCCGTTGATCTATGAGATCGTTTTTTGCTTGGTCGGCGGCAGCCTTTTCTGCTTCCTTGTCCTTCTTGGTCGGTTTAAGTTTGACCTCTTCCTTGACTGGACCTTTTACCTCGGTCATAATTAGTTACAAGCCATCGACAATAATTAACATTTGCTTTAAAAAGTATATGCAACCATTGAACAGAAATAACGCGGCTGAGCCCTACTATCGAATTTATTAATATCTCGAGCTAAATCCAAAATCATGGGCGTAGACTATTTCTTGAATCCTCCGTGTGGTGTTCGGGAGGTCTATTCACCTTTTGAAATGGATTCTTTGTATAAACAAACCCAGGATGCAAGATTTGAGGCAGAATTGGGACGTACAATGAAATTTGAGGATGGCCTTCGGAAATCGCAAGAGACCAACTATGGCGGTGCTTATGCTATCCGCACGGAAATGCCACTCCAAGAAGGTACATTATTTGTACGAGCTAAAAATGTGATGGACTCGCATTGCAAGGGATGCAAATTCAATGTTTTTGGAGAAGGGCTTGGCTGCTTTGGAAAAATAGTATATCCCATCCCGAAGGATTTTGAATTCATACTGGCCAAGTTTATAGAGAATAATGCGAATGACTTTCTAAATTTCATAGACCATGTAAAAAATTACATGAGTATCGAGGACAATGGCACCCGTAATCTATATTTCAGGCATAATCCTAATGCTTTTGAACAGACCGAGGAATATTCGATAAATCCAGGTGGGCGAGGCTCGATCCCGTTTGGATTGTTCTGGGATGCCCTTTTCTTCCCTTGGGATCTCGAACACGACGATTGGATCACGTATTCCAGAAATGACATTGATGCACTTGCAAGCCTCGCAGAAAAGATCCTTCCAATCATCAAGAAAAAAATGGACGCAACACCCGAGCCCGATTTTAAAAAATTGTTTGAGACTCGAAAAACGGATTCTTCAGGACGGTTCGGTCTCCATGTATCATTGATTTATAATCCAGCTATCGGTCACGTGTACAAGCAATTCTACAGGTTTTTCCGGTTGCTCGTGATCGCAAGGGATGCGAACGTTAATTTCAATATATTAGGGTGGTGAAAGTTTTTAATGAAAAATAATATCAAAAAATGCTCGTAAGCTAAATCTAAAATCATGATGCATAACACCGACGCACTAGGTCATTGTACTAAGGAATCAATTTGTATTTTATGAGATCAAGGGAGAGGAATAAAAAAAAGTGAAGGAATATGGGCTCACGTGTACCGCGTGGCAGATACGAATCCAGTAATGCCATCTTGTCCTGGATTTCCCATACTAGCACCACCGCTACCACCCGCGCCCGCAACACCGGTTGAAGCGACGATGGTGTTCAACGACTCGTATTGAGGCGTGCCAGCTTGGTAGGTGAAGACGCCGCACGAGCAGCCTCCGCATCCACCGCCACCGCCACCACCAGATCCACCTCGCCCGCCTTCCCCGCCTTTACCGCCGTTTCCTGCGACGCTCAAGGGGAACGCTCCCGTGGCCAGTCCAGCCGCGCCTCCCGATCCCCCGGCGCCTCCGGTTCCACCATATCCACCCCTCCCGCCGTTGCCACCTAGCCCTAGATACATGACGTTGTCGTGTACATCAGGCAGCGAGGTCGCCACGGCACTGAAATAGATGAAGATGCAGAACGAGCCCGAGCCTCCTCCACCGCCACCGCCAGCTGTCCCGTAGCCACCACCACCACCACCACCACCACCAGTCGCGCCGAGGAAATCATCCCCGTTATATTGTGTCGGTATGGGATTGTCGATCCCACCACCCACACCGCCACCACCTCCGCCACCACCGGAGAGTCCGTTTACTGCAGCAATGGTACCATACGCGGTCCATTCCTTCGCGACGATATAACCATACGCGTTAGCCGTAGCGGTTCCACCCGTACCATCTGCGCCATTACCGCCGTTTCCACCGTTCCCGCCATCCCGCGGGCCAGAGGAAGGAACATAGATCGTGCCACCAGTGCCTACTTCCGACGTGTAACCACCTATTCCTGCGACTCCAGCACCGCCACCACCGCTGGTTCCCGATTGGCCGTTCGGTTGTTTCACGTCATACGCGTAGATCGCGTGGTTTGTCCCTGCCCCGTTACCGCCCGGGTTCAGATAACCACCAGTTCCAGCAGATCCGCCTGAGCGATCCGATGAAGCATAAGTAATAGCAGCTAGACCAGGCCCACCGTTCCCGCCGTCAGTTCCATCCATTCCTTGAATCCCTGGTGCCCCGTTGCCCCCGCGGCCACCGAGAACCGTGCAGTTCGTGATGGCCAAGCTCGCGTTGCAATTCTCGAGATAAAACCCGTAGGAATTGCCATTGCTGCAGATAGGACCATATATCGTGAACGCGGAAAAATTGGTCGCGTGGACAATGGTAGTGCCGCGAACGGCCCACCGGTTTGTATTGCACCGGATAACGGGCCGCATGAATTCTGGACTGAACAGCGTGAAATCAAGGCTATACCCGCCCTGGATGCTGATTCCATCGACCAGCATAACGGTCTCGCTATACACGCCCCCGGCAGCCACGACTACGACGGTTTTTCCCGTCGCCAATGCCCGCGCGAGCCCATAGGTGATCGTCAGGCACGGGTGCGTAATGTTTCCCCTCGAAGTGCCATCGACGCCTGATGGTGAAACGAAGAGCTCGGCACCCGAGAACGAGGGCACGTAAAAGCCTGCGGGCAGTGGAACGGACGGGTATTCGATGATGGTCACCGAGGAGTTAACGGGGAATCCAGCGTCTATGCCATCCGTGGGCGTGATTTCAACCACGATCGCGTCCATGGGTTCGAAGAACGCGGGACCCAACGAGCTCGTGACCTGCCCGGGAATGATCGCCCCGTTCTTGAACCAACGGTAAGCATACCCGGCCGCATCGCTGTCAGCGTCGCTCCAGCCGTTCGCCACGGCAGTGAGCGTGCTCGTGGAGTTCGGGTTTGACGGGGACGTGCACGACCCCGTTATCGAGGGCGCGCTGTTCTGGATGATGGTCGCGGATGAATTGACGGCCGCGCCCGCGTCCTTGCCGTCGAACGGCGTCGCTTCCACGATGATCGAGTTGCCGCGCACGAACGACCCTGGTGCCAGCGTGTTGCCGACTTGCCCCGCGATGGCTGCCCCGTTGTTGAACCATCGATACCGGTAACCGGCAGGATCACCATCAGCGTCGCTCCAACCTGCCGGGACGGCAGAAAGCGTCGATGTGCGATACGGGCTCCCCGGCGCTATCGAGCAACTGCTGATCGACGGCGCGTGGTTCGGCAGGGCTGTCGTGCCGATGCGAGCAGCCGAGGAATTGAGCGCCGTGCCGCTGGCATCGCCATCGAACGGCGTGATTTCCACGACGATGATATCGCCCGGGGAGAACATGTCTGGCGTCAAGCTCATGCTGGTGCTTGCAACGAGGATATTCCCGTTCTTGAACCACCGGTAATGATATCCTGCGGCATCACCATCTTCATCTTGCCAGCCACTGGTCGATGCCACCAGCGTGTCGGTCGCGTTTGGATTGCCCGGGGACAAGAACGAACCACTGATTGCCGGTTCCGTGTTTTCAATAACCCGGCTCGTCGAGATGAGCCCGGTTCCCGCGGCCTTGCCATCAAATGGCGTTATCTCTACGGTGATCATATCATCCTTATCAAAATCCGGTGCGGTCAGCGTGCTTGCCACCCGCCCGGCAATGACCGTACTGTTCTTGAACCACCGGTACGTGTACATTTGCGCTGGTCCGTCTGGATCATTCCACCCGGCAGCAACCGCGGTCAATATCGTCGATATCTTAGCGGTATCCGGCATTATGCTGCTGGTCGAAATCGACGGGACCGCGTTCTGCGCGCCGCTCCCCGATAAAAGACTTTCTTGCAGCATCACGGCGCCAAAACAAAAACCCGAAGCGCCGATGATCAAACTCGCGACTACCGTCGCAAGTATTTTCTTGCTCGTCTTGATCTTCGTTCTCATGATTTTCACCCAAGAAGGAATTTGTATCATCCATTTGTTCCCGAGTTATGTCCAAACAAGGAGGAATAGGACAAGCTTTCGACTTACGGGATTATACATCCTCACCCGCCGTCCCAACCTCATATCTAAATCAACAACTCTCGCAATGTCTATTTATGAATTTGTATCGGTAATTGAACTTCAAGGGAATTTACGCTAAAGTCAAGATGATGAAATCTTAATGAGATCACGGGAGAAGAGTAGAAAAAACGAACGAAAAGGCTTGCACCTCTTTTTTTTATCCCTTGTCGAGCCACGGCTTCCAGACCCAAACATGGATATGAATTTTTCAGCATCATCCGGAAGAGAAGCCGAATTTGACCTTAACCGGTTTATTATCTTCAGTGAATAATTGTATAGCAGAGATAATCAAACAATACTAGCAAAGGATGGTCGAGAAAATGGCCTATACTCAGAATAAACATCGCACCGGCACAAGAACTATCTTTGGGATAGTAATTTCCATTATCTGCATCATTGGAGCGACTGGTTTATTGCCATCGGCGTTCCTGCGAGAACCACGGCACCAAGATACGTTAAGATTGCCGTTCGGGGAACCCCCAAAAACATCTTTGCAAATTGCAGTTACTCTACAAATGGGCGTTAGTGATCTTGAAGGTCGCGTGAGTGATGATATAGGTCAATCAGTATGGAGCGACAACACGTCGATCTATACGTGCGCGTATACCAATGCCATCGGGGCCGGATCGAATGATATGATACTGGCAAAGTGGAGCACCGATTGCTCGCTTCTTTGGAACGTGACGTGGGGAGGGGCGGGAGATGATAGAGGCTACGGGGTCGCCGGTGATGATAGCGGCACTTTCATCTACATGTGTGGCACCACGCCGAATACATACGATAATAATCTTGATATAGTACTTGTCAAATATTACAACAATGGAACAGAAGAATGGAATGCCACGTGGAACGGCGGCGGAGATGACATACCCTTCGGTATCTGGGTTGATACCGCGGCCATTTATGTTTGCGGCAAGACGTGGAATAATGGAACGGGTAACGATTGTGTTCTCTTAAAATGGGATTTAGACGGCCATTATGCGTGGAATGCGACTTGGGGGTCTGCGGTTTCTGACGCCGCTCATGACCTGTGGTCTAATGGCACGCACTTGTACATCACGGGCGATCTGAACACGGACATGATGCTAGCGATCGTGAACTCGAGCGGGGCAATGATCACCGTGGAGAGATGCAGCGTTGATGGCATGACCGTTGAATCGGGAAACTCGGTTTGGGGGAAGCAAGACGCTGTATATACATCTGGATCGGCGAGCCAAGGGAGCCCGGGAACGCAGGATGCATTGCTCGCCATGTGGAACATGAATGGCAGCCTCCTATGGAATAAAACAATGCAATCTGAATTCCACGACGAGGATGATGCTTATTCTGTGTGGGCCAATGGAACCGCCGTCCTCACGTGGAATCGTTGCTTTGATCCGATAGCAGTGCGCAATGTGAACATCGTGATAGAATGGGACCTGCTAGGAAACGCCATCGATAATTGGACTGGCTCAGAGGGTTACACTTGTGTATCTGGATGGTGTAATGGTTCGGTAGCGTATGCCAGCTCTCCGTATCTTTCGTTTACGAAATGGATCTTTGGAGCTGTAATAGATTGGTTGCCATATGCACAATTTAGCGCTAACATCACCTGCCCCGTCGTCGGCAAGGCAGTTCAATTCATTTTTACGGGGGAAGTGGACAACCCTCCTGCTTATTTCGCGTGGAATTTCGGTGACGGCCAAACCTCGTCAGCCCGGCATCCCGTGCACGTGTATGCAACTCCCGGATCATATTCCGTGACCCTGAATGTGTCTAATTCGCACGGTGCCTCGGAACTAGAGTACAAGCCAAACTTCATCACGGTTCGTTCTGCAAATAGTCCACCAAACATAACCTTAGGGGATAACACAAACTACCTTGAAATGACGTTCCTTCAATCAAGCATTTTCTACCCCTATAAAGTGGTCGATGCAGATGATACCTATGGCCATTACATGGTATCATTTCAGAACGGCACGTGCATCGGAGACTGGACTTGGAAAAGTGGTGACTTGTATGCATTCATTATGTCAACGCTCAATCTCCAGCCGGGCATCTATTATTTGAACTTCACAGCGTGGGATTGGTATGCTTGCGATACGGAAATTCTTCTTGTTAATGTCACGGGCAGTGAAACTAGCCCCGTCGCAGACTTCAATGTCAATAGCACTGTGACCTATGTCAATATACCAGTTCTGTTCACATTCAACGGCACTCTTGGAAATGGATTACCATGGGAACACTTTTTTTTCTGGACATTTGGCGACGGTTCCAACTCGTCTTTTTTCAGTGCAGTAATGATAAGCCATGTCTACGACTCGCCGGGTACATATAACGTTAGTTTGCTCGTTCGAGATCTGAACGGCGATGTTGATACTAAAGTGCGTGATGCCTACATCACAGTTCTCCCTACAGAGGACCTTCCTGTTGTAGAAATAAACGCTACCACCATTTCATATGTCGAAGGATCAGGAAGGCATGCCATCGGGATCATTGTTACCGATGATCAATCGAGTTCCGGACAATGGGTGGTCTACAATAATAGCGTGGGTGGAAATATTTTAACCAGCGGCGTGTGGACAAACGCAACGCCGTTTTCAATCCTTGGGGATAATTTGGAATCCGGAACTTATCACATGGTCCTTGTCGTCAATAATGCTAATCCTTTCAATAATGCTTCGATAAACATTACCATCACGGTTCTACCACGAATCATCACACTTCCGGGTCTCGCCATATCCTCCTTACCAGCAACCATTTTAATCGGGGATTTAGTATCCTTTTCAATTGATACATTCCAAGTGAATCAAACGATTATAGGCTGGTACTGGAATTTTGGTGACGGATACTTTTCGACTAATCATCAAGCAGAACATACCTATTACGTCTTAGGAACGTTTAACGTGACGTTGTATCTAACTTTAACAAACGGACAGAGTTTACGTGTTGAACAGGCAGTTCAAGTCGTTCAAAGGTCACCGGATTTTTTGGGCTTAACGAGTTTTTCGCTTAACATCGCCATGGCTGCTGCCATCGTTGCGATCGCCGGTTATACAGTCAGGAAAAAAGTTAAGGCACGATCATTACGCCAAGGAAAAAAATCCAGCATCACACAGAGATATTCTTCCGATGTGAGCATGATCGAAAGCGATACCAAAAAAAGCCTACCAGATCGAAACACCGAAGTCGCTCGATTACCAGAAAGCTCCAAAGCCATAGATGACGAGATCACGAGCGAGCTCTCCGGCCTTACATTGCCTAACGTCGATTTTACCATCTTCTCGGATGAAGTGATCGAAAAAATCAATAATTTAGATGTTCCCGATGATGCCAAAGAGGAAATCCGGGCAATATTAAAAGATATACTGCCTGAAGAACGTTTTGCATTCTTGAAAGGTATCTTCGAATGATGAAGAGGGTCAGTGATGGCAAAACAAGACTCGAGTAAAGATGCCGCAATTGAGCATCATGCAGATAATAGCAAACCCTTTTCCGCAACTTTATCGCTCCAGCAACGGATCTTTACCATCGCGAAAAAAATGATGGCATTAAAATATATATTGAACACGCACGAGCTCTATATCGCTTGCCGGCAAGAATTGCGGGAGACGGATAAGGCCGCAATCCAAATTGAGATCGAAAATATGCTAAGGCAGAAGATGTTCTTCGAGGGAAAGCACATCACGAAACATGATGTTCTTGAAAATCAAGCTCGTCGAAAGATCTGGGCCATCGTCCTTCAACTTCCGGGAATTCATTTCTCCAAACTGAGACAAATGCTAGGCATGGGGAATGCTATCCTTCAATGGCATTTAAGCATGCTCGACCGGTTTGGACTCATTCGGAAACGGGACGAAGGAAATAAACAAATCTACTTTCCAGGAAGCATGGGTACAGACCTAGATTCAGTCTATATTGGGTTGCACAAATCCAGAAGCGTGGAAATTATCGAAACCATCGCGAAGGCCGGTGCTGTTCGAATGCACGACCTGTCGGATGCGCTTGATATACCGGAATCGACGATTCGTAGGAAGTTACAAGAGCTCGCCAACAGTAAAGTTCTTATTAACCAGGAAGATGGAACCGTGAAAATTAATACGCAATTAGAGCAGATTATTTTTCAATTCATGAAGAATGCAAAAAAGTTCGATATCAGCGATCAAGATAATACTAATGATTGAATGGCTCGTGCCGCCGTTTTTTACTTTGACATGTTCGTCCAATATAGACTTCGTAGGTGAATTACAAACGCTTGTTTGAAGTGATTGGTTAACTACGTATCGGGATCGGGCTTTTAACACGCGGATGCAATGGGTGGATCATGGTTTCCTTTCCCAACGACTTCAAGTTCGGCGCGGCGACGGCGGCCTACCAGGTCGAGGGCGCCACCACGGAGGACGGCCGCGGCAAGATCATGTACGACGTGATCTTGAAGCAACCGCTTTTTTATTTCGCGGATCCACGCGTTGCATGCGATTTTTACCACCGGTATAAGGAAGACGTGCAATTAATGGCAGATCTCGGGCTGCAAACTTTCCGGTTCTCGATCGCGTGGCCACGCGTCGTTCCGGACGGCGACGGGGACATCAACGAGAAAGGCCTCCGGTTCTACAGCAATCTCGTTGACGAGCTCGTGCGGCACGGCATCGAACCTACGGCAACCTTATACCACTTCGACCTGCCCATGACCTTGTACCGCGATGGCGGTTGGCGAAACAAGCGAACGGTGGACGCGTTTACCCGCTATGCAAAGGCCTGCTTCGATCGCCTCGGCAACCGCGTCACGCGCTGGATCACGTTCAACGAGCCATGGGTGGACCAGTACATGTCCTATTACATCATCCAGAAACTCAAGCTACGGCCAGACAAGGCGATCTTTGCCGAGAGCTTGAACGGGCTCCACAACATGTTCACGGCACACGCGAAAACGGTCTTGCTGCTCAAGGACACGCGCCCGGAAAACAAGATCGCGATCACGCTGAACCTCGGCCCCGTAAAGCCTGTTGTTCCCTCAACCGACAACGATGACGCCGCGCGGCGCTGCGACGACTTCATCAACGACTGGCACCTGAGCCCGGCCTTGCGCGGGGAATATCCCCCGCAGCTCCTCGAACGTTATAGCACGCTTGTCGGTGCACCCGCCATGGCGCCGGGCGACGATCAACTGCTGCGCGAAGCAAGCAAGAAGATGGATGCCATCGGCGTGAATTACTATGCCCCGTTCATCGTCCGCGCGTCGAAGCATCGGTTCCCGCTTTACTACGGCGATATCCGGAGCCGCAAAGCCCCGGAGTGGGCAAATAATGGCAAGGTCGAGCCGGCCGAGCTCCACGCCCTGCTCGTGCGAATTGCCACGAAATATAACAACCCAGAGATCTGGATCACCGAGAATGGCTGCAGTTTTGGCAAGGAAGCCGAGAATGATATCAAGGACCAGTGGCGCATCAAATATCTCGCGGACCATCTTCGCGAGGTGAAGCGGGCCATGGATAATGGCGCCCGTGTCCGGCGATATTACGTGTGGAGTTTCATGGATAACTTGGAATGGATCCTGGGCTACCGGGAACAGTATGGTCTCGTGCGCGTCGACCGGAAGCATGGCCTCGCCCGGTCGATGAAAGCCAGCGGGAAGTGGTATGCGGGCGTGATCAAGAACCGCGGGTTCGAGTAATTCGATTCATACTTTCACGCCAATACTTGTCCCGAGAAATACCTCGCGGAAAAGCCCGTCACCAGTACCTTGACATTGACTATTCCTTAAAAAACAAGTAACTTTGGATTGCTTCCTTCAACAAAGGGTCATAGGAATGAATCCCGCGTCGACAAGATTTAAGGGAGATAGTTTCAACCCGGCGCGCGGCGTCCCTGCTGATCCGATGACGAAATCCTTGCTCAACAACGCCATGTCGATGAACGCGGGCATCTTTCCGAGGACCGCTATTGGTGGTATACCGCCAGCTTTGAACCCCGTGAGCTGCTCGATCACCGCCGCGCTTGCAAAGGATAATTTCTTGAGACTTGTCACGTCTTCCAATTTTTTGACGTCGAGTCGCTGGTTTCCACCGACGATGGCTGCCACGGGGGAGCCGTTCTGAGACACGAGTATCAAACAATTTATCACGGTTCCGATGTTCACGCCCAGCGCGCGCGCCGAGTCCTCGGAATGGCTGCCATCGACACCTGGATGCTCGATGATCTCCCCCTTGATGTGCAGCGCCGCGAGCAAAGCCCGCACTCGCACAATGCCGTCATCGATCATTAGTATCCTCAATAACTCAAGTCTTCCCGAGTAACGATGTTAAATCCGCTTTCATCACAAACGTGTTATAGGGTCCCCATATGGACATGATGAAATAAACGATGCGCCCTCCATCCTCGACGAGGTCCGGGTGCATAAAACTGCCGTAAAGACCCCAATATTCAGAAAACGGGGCAACGCCGACCGGCGCGCTCCACGGTCCCCACGGATGTTCCGCGGTTCGCAAGATGATCGTCGCCGTGTAGTGTTCGATGTACATGGTGATGAACCGCTGCAGGTACTCGTCCCACATAACCGATATCTCGCCAACGGGGCGATTGATCACGGGGGTAGCAAGCCACATGTCTGGCGACCACGATGGATCGCCCGATGTGTCGGTGCCAGTGAAATACTCGTAGGCCGACATATTCAAGACTTGGCCTTGTGGTACCCGCAAGAGATATGCCGAACCATATCGACCCGCCGGCGTCGCGAGCAAGTAATGCATGCCTTCAGCGATCGATGCTGGTCGAAAATCTTGCACATGGCCAAACATAACGAAATTACTATCCCCAGGCCACGACACGTTGGCGATCCGGGTGAAGTGCACGCCATCCGTGGACGCCGCGATGCTGCCGTTGTTGCAGAAATACTCGCCGGCCTCGCCCCAATGGTTGATGTCCATGTAATAGATGTAGAACTTGTTGCCGTCGGTGATGGCTCCCGTGGGGATCGTCGTGAGCTCGACTTGGTCGATCTTTTGCTTCGGCGCGAACAATTCGCGGGCAAAGCCGGTCATTTCGTTCACGATCCACCCGTTGAGCACGATGCCATCCCCGGGCGTCGTGTCGTTCGAGTATGCCATGACATTCGAACGCCAATGTGCATCGGCGGTCGCTTGATGGGGAATGTAATCGCCGCCGAATGTGTCGCCGAAGATAAAATGGTAGAATCCTTGATATTTCACGACGATGCCGAGGTCGCAGCCCATCACGTCGACGACCGATGAATCGTTGAGCGCTTCCCGCCCAGTGAGCTGGGAAATCAGCTGGTGCGGCACGAAAACTGCCGGTAGGCGTGGCGTATTCGCATCTATAATTGGCAATGCTAGCAGATTCGGCACGATCGCAGCGATAAAGCATGCTAACAACGCGACTTTTCGATTCCGCTTGTTCATAGCAAGTTACACCTTCTTGAACTCCAGGAATACCACGCAATTGGTATCCTCGCGGGGCGCATATACGTGTATCGAAATGGGTTCGCTTCTGTAAGCATGGTAATTCCTCGTCGTTATTGCGTCAAGATGAATGCTCGGACGTATAAAGGGCTACTCGTGTAATTGAGGTGGTTTCTGTTTTAGATGGATGGGGCGAAACGCATGAGAGAATTTAAAAAAAAATAGAATTGCGTTACTATTATTTCTTGACTAAAAAGATAATGAGCCCACTACCCTCGGCGGAACCATTAAGAAGAGTGAATCCATTTTTCTCGGCATAATCTTCAATGTATGCCAGAACTGCCGGTAGAGATTCGAGTTTTGAATTTTTCATCTTGATGTCGGTTATACCAGCGGATGTTACATGCTGAAGTTTGCTTAATGCAAAGTTTATGTTCATTACTTCAATTTTCATCGCACAAACACCAATGTCTACATTTTTTATTATTTCTTCTTAGAAAATACATGGCGCATTTAGATTTTTCCCGGAAACTGATTTAAATTTTTTGGTTAACTTTGTGCTTTTATATTATAGTTTACACACTTTTTATATCTAAAAATACCACGCAATTGGCGTCCAAGTTGATTGTAAAGGATCCTATACCATTCATCGCGACGTTTTCGCTCGTGAATGGCCTGGGAGTGAAAATTTTCAAG
>JAUQYW010000295.1 GCA_030587525.1 Candidatus Sigynarchaeota archaeon
GCGACGCCGGCCGCCAGGCCTGGTATTATGCCGATGGCGTACAGCAGCAAAGCCCACGGGATTGCATCGGGAAGAACGCGCAAGAAAGGAACCACGATGCCGGCGAGCACCATGAATACGCCGCCAATGATCGTTCCCGCGATAACCAAGGTTCGCCGGTTGAACCGGTGGCTGATCAAGCCGACGATGGCGAGCGACAGCAGCGTGACACCGAGAATGACGATTAAATAGGCACTCATAGCGGTCTTGGGCAAACCGAGGTAGCTCTCGACGAAGATAAGCAAGTACGGCGCGTAGACTTGCGATGCGATGCCCGAAATTGCCATGTTCACGAACAGCAAGAACAAGGTGCGGTTGTCCCGCAAGACACGCGGGTCGAGGAGGGCGCCGAGCTCGTGCCAAAGCGATTTCTCGTGTTCCACGTGGCTTGTGTTTTCTTTCGGGGTCGGGATCAAGGCCGCGCCGATAATGCCACTGACAGAAACAATGCCGCCGAGCAAGTAGAAAAAGGTGAAATAGCCAAGCGAATCAATGATGACGCCCGCGAGGCCCAGGCCGACCACGCTGGCGAGCAACGCCGTGATGGAGTTAATGCTCTGGATGCGGTTCCGGTTGCTCGAATGGCCGATGTCGGTTATCCACGCGTTCAACGCGGCGTCATTCGCAGTTGAACCGAAGAACGTCATGACCGCGTCCACGATGACGACCATGACAACGGCAATGCTAACATCTTGAATCCAATCGACCACGGGATACACGGCGGTGATGATACCCCACGCGACATACCCAAACACGATGAACGGCTTCCGGTTCCCGAACTTGCTACGCGTCCGGTCGCTCACCGTACCCATCAGCAGCGTGGTGAGCGTTGCCACGACGGCGCTCACGGCCACCATCCACGCGATCGGGGCAGGATCGGTCGTGATCTCGTCGTAGACGAACGTGTTGAACCAATTGTTCTCTAGCAGCCATGCGATCTGCCCTGTCGTGCCAAGCAACAAGATGGTGAACACGTTACGGAGCCCGATCGGCCGGACGCGGCCAGGTTCCTCTGATGTTGGATTCGGATCTGTCATCTTTTCTCACCCGTGCCAGTTGAAGTTGAAGGTTAATTGAAACACGGCCACATTCCAAGGATCTTGCCGCTCGCACGCTAGCCATAACCGCCCTTGCGAATCGGCAAACACCGAAGGCCACCCGAACACGCCGGCCGAAAGGTAGATGGGCTGGGAATACGATGTTTGGTCCGCGGCCATGGCCACGAAGGCGATGCGGTCGGTGTCGTCGTCCGGGTGGTGATGGCGGAAGCTGGTCACGAACGTCCCGTCGCCCACCCGTGCGATGAACGGCGCCCCGCCCGAGCTGTTCGGGACGTCCCGCCGCCACAGCGTCTGCACGCCGGCCTCGGAGACCTGTATCTTCACTATGGCGATGTTGATGTCGTAGCTCGGTGGCTTGAACTGCTCGAAGGTTATGATGTAGTCCTTGCAAGTTTCGTTCCCGCCGACGAGCACGGACGACGCCATGCCGTCCTTGTAATGGATCGGCCCGCCAGGGAGGTCGTGCGATGCGGCGCCGCAGTACCGGGCGTCGAAGCCCGTGCCGTTCCACTGCACCCAGTAGATGTCGATCTTCTGGACGACCTGGTAGCCTTCCAATAGGAAGGAATAGCCTGTGCTATCGATCGGGTGCGCCGGATCGAATATCGTCTGGTTGGAATAGTACAGCAAGAACGTGCTGTCGTTATACGGGGCGAGGTAGGGCTCCCACAAGCCGATATGGCGGAACTCCTGGTAAACAGGCCCGACCAGGTTGTCTTGTTGCTGCCACGCGGATGCGTTCAAGACATCGGTTCGTGGCACCCACGCGATGCCACACGACGCGGCGGCATCGTGGTTGTAGACGCAGAGCACCATATCCAAGGCTTCAGCATAGTGGAGTGTGGCGCGCTCGGGATTGATACCTGGCGGGATGATGACGCGAGCACCAAGCAGCGCCCCGGACGTGAGGTTGACGCCGTCGAGCACAAAGCTTCCGTTGGAATAGGCGACCAGGAGAAGATCATCGACCTGGGTTATGCGGGGATATCCTCCCCCTTGGAAATCGAACGCCTGATTGATTGCATAACACTTGCCGTCGCAATATGGACCTTTATAGTAGATTAAATACGTGGCGAACGTGCTAGCCACGAAAAAAGCCATGAAGGCTGCTGCGATGGCTTTGTATTTACGCCAGGAGGTCATGGTGTCAAGTCCTCGTACACGGTTCCCGGGAAAATAATTAAGATCCTATATCCCAAGCACGTCCTTCATGGAATAAAGCCGGGAGTCTTTCGCGCTAGCCGCGAGGAACTTTGCTGCCTTGATGGCGCCCGTCGCGAAGCAGGAACGGTCGTGTGCCCGGTGGACGAGCTCGATGCGCTCGCCTGGGCCTGCAAACAGGACCGTGTGGTCACCAACGATGTCGCCGGCGCGGATCGAGTGGATACCGAGCTCTTGCACTCCCTTGGCACGAGGCGATGGGCCCCTGGGACGTCCGTACTTGGCGATGTCGTCGAGTTTCTTGTTCCATGCCTTGGCAATTATTTCTGCAAGGTTTAAAGCAGATCCGCTTGGCGAATCCTTCTTCCGGTTGTGATGAGCCTCGATGATCTCTGTATCCCAACCATGCAAAGCGGATGCAACTTCGCCGACGATTTTCATGAATAAATTCATACCTGTAGCCATATTCGATGCGATGATGGAAGATGCCTTGTTTTTTTCAACGAGGACCTTGAAATCATCCAAGAATTTCTGGGAAAGCCCGGTGGTACCGATCACCATCTTGATACCGTTTTTCACGATAATAGGCGCGTTTTCCTCCGTGGCCTTCGCAACGGTAAAGTCGATCACGACGTCTGGCTTGCAGGCCTTGATTTTCTTGTCGAGGCCCGTAGTATCTTCGATTTTTGCACCGGCAAGCTTTTTTCCGATCAACGTGCCGATATCCGTCCCGATGGTCGGCGCGTTCGGTTCCGTGAAGGCACCCACGATTTGGATGTCGGGATCATCCGCCGCGAGCCCCGCGATGATGCGTCCCATAGATCCATCGGCGCCCAAGATGGCAATCTTCATGAATTAAGTGTATGGCCTGGGGCATTAAAAAGGTTCTTGATAGGTAAGTATGTAAAAAAGACGGGGTTCACGCGTACCGGTCGTCGAGTTTCGCCCCGCAATTGAAGCAGCGTTTCGGCTTCGCAAGTTCGCTCTCCTCTATGAAGTCCAAGAGTTTTTTCTTGACCTTGGTGTTGATGTCCTCGAGATCGCTGTTCGTGATCGACACGAGCTTCTTGCCTTGAGCAGCGTACCCCGCTTCCTTCTCCTTGCGTTTTTCATGGTATTCCTTGCCGTAATAGCCCCAAAATTCGATGTACACGTCGCTATCCGGCAAATACCAGTCGAACTTTCGGTTTTTCCCGCTTAATTCGATAGCTTTCTCGTACTCGTGCTCGATGCCTTGGTGATAAAGCCAATTGTCGATCAACGCCTCGCCACGGGATTTCACGACGTGGCCGTCGTCGCACGTGTAATGCGACGGCGATTCATCGCCCGGCTGTTGCTGCTCCGAGACGAAGGTCGCCGAGGCCCTGTTCCCACAAAAAACGAGTATCATCTCGATCAAGAATGACATGGCCATGTAGAACGCCGGCGTCTGGATCGCGGCTGGCAACGTGTCGCTGATCATGAAAAACAAGATGCCGTTGAAGAAAATGCCAATACCGA
>JAUQYW010000368.1 GCA_030587525.1 Candidatus Sigynarchaeota archaeon
CGCTTCTTTTTGGCTAAATCTTCATACAATGCGATCGCTCTCGTGTATTGCCGTGTTATCATGTAAATGCTGCCCAAGTTCATCTTGAACACGTGGCTGTCTGGCCGCAATTGGGCGAGGATCATCGCGCATTTTTCCATAGCGTTCACGTCACCAATCATCGCAAAGCATTCCATAGCCATGATCAGCGCTTCCATGTTCTGGCCCTCGAACGACAACACGGCATCGATTATCGACATGGCATCGGCATAATCCTGCCTTGCAATCAAGGCTACCGCGACATCAAGTCGCTTTTGCACGCTGCGTAGGCGCTCGTGTAATTTTCGCTCTGCGCATCCCGTCTCCTGTTTTTTCCTAAACTTCTTGGTAGAAATATGAGACAAGCTGAGACCGGCTTTTGTTTTCTGGGCGCGTTCATGAAACCATCGCAAGTTCCAGAAGTTGTTTCGAAACGTGTTTCCTTTTTTCTGCATGGCTTGCTGCTCCGAGAGCACTGGATGCTTTGCAATGGGATACAGTTTCTTCGCAACCTTTTTATCGACGAATTTCTCTTTCGGTTTCTTCTCCTTCGGTTTTTCGTCAATATTTGCTGCGCTCTGTTTCTTGGGCACCGCGCGGGTTCCTCGATGAAATGTCGTCATGATCTTGGCACGCCCTGCGATGCATCGTCGATACACGGCATTGATGCCCGAAAAAATGAAGATCAAGATGAAGGCAGCCGCGATAATGCTAGCGAATATTCCCCATCTGTCTCCAACATCTAATCGCTCGGTATCCATAGAACGCATCAAGTTGGTGACCCCGATGATGGCGAGCATCGCGAGCGTAAAGAATTGCAACCGGGTTCCGATGCGGGCGATGGCGTGAAGTTTCTTCGTTTCCTTGGGCGCCGGAGCGGCATCGCAGGGCTTTCCTATCGAATCTTCATTGTTGGGGCTTGCTCGTGGCAAGCTATCGACTATACCAAGGTCGTCCTTTGCATCGAGTCTAAGTTCCACCAGTTCTTTTTTATCCCCGTAAAAAGGCAAACAAGTCTTGGTCGAACCGATCTCAGCAACCGCATTCACCACTGGAATTTCAAGAGCGATTGGAGCGGGAGGAGTCGCGACTGGCGCGACCATCTCGGGTTGCACGTCGCTTTCCCTGCACGCCGCGCAGACGCGACCAGGCGCGCCATTCCCGGCAATGAATTGCTGGAACACGGGCAAGAGGACCTTTGCTGCAACAACTTGTGTCACGCTCGGTTTTTCAGGCCCCCGCTGCGTGATTGCCTCCACCGCTGCCGCAGGCAAGTCACCCGCTTCTTCGTGGAATAATTTCCACACCTTGGCTTGTGCATGGCGTATGACTTGAACGACGTAATCGGAAAACACGTTATGCAGCATAGCTGGCGTGCCGGGGGATTGTGCACCAAGACTCGGCAAGAACGAGTCGCTTATTATCCGCATCCCAATAGGCCACGCATACGATTGGCCCCGGACTAGCCGGTCGTCGATCCAGATGTCAAGTGGTCCAATTGCAGTTGCAAGTGCACTCTTGAAGGTGGTGAGCACGGTTTCGTGATCGATAGGAGCGTGGGCGAGCGTGATTGCCACGTGGAGTGGTTCCACGTCGCACGAGCATGGATCGAGGTGCGATTTCGAAGTGATGATAGTAATCGGAATAGAGCGCTGATGAGCGGCTTGTTGCCTTCGCAATCCGAGGTTTTCGAGGATCCGGCCCTTGATCTTTCCGTCGCTCTCACGTTTCCCGTCCATTTTAGATTCGGGAACCAGAACCCCGCGCTTGATCAGCATGGATTGTATGATATCCAGCTCATCGTCGGTCGCTGGCTGCAAGGCGGATTCCACGCGCCGCCGCAATTCCGCCGGGTCCGAAAGCAGGACGTGATATATCCTGGCACAGTCCACGCAGATTACCCGGGCGTCTGCATCCAGGAGCACACCCTCTGGTTGTCCAGGAATATCCTCGTGGAACATCAGTTGCTTAGCCGTGTCCTCGCAGAGCCGGACTTGCTCGCCACGTACCGGGGAATGACAGATCGCGCATGGCCGGGCTATTATTGCATCGCTGG